>JBMTAR010000084.1:0-8653 GCA_049428925.1 Gemmatimonadaceae bacterium | reverse complement strand
ACGCCGAGGATGGTGAGCCCCGAGCGCAGCTTGGAGACGCGGAGCGTCTCCATCGCGATCCGGACGTTCTCCTCCGTCTGGGCGAGCGAGGGGAGGCGCACGGTCACTCCGCCCGCATCGCGGCGATCGGGTCGAGCCGCGCCGCTCGGCGCGCCGGGTAGACGCCGAAGAGCACGCCGACGCCCGCGCCGAGGGTGAGGGCGAGCAGCACGGCCCACCACGAGATGCGCGCCGGCAGTGGGGAGACGGCGGAGACGAGGCCGGCGAACGCCCACCCGGTCAGTACGCCGATGAGGCCGCCGAGCGTTGCGAGCGCGATCGTCTCGAAGAGGAACTGCGTCTCGATGTCGCGCGCTGTCGCGCCGACGGCCTTGCGGATGCCGATCTCACGGGTCCGCTCGTTCACCGCCATCAGCATGATGTTCATGATCACGATACCCCCGACGACGATGCCGATGGCGACGACGGCGGGGAGGACGAGGAAGAGGATGCGCGTGAGCCGTTTCCAGAACGCGACCAGCGCATCGGAGGTCTCGACGGAGAAGTCGTTGTCGTCGCCGGGTCGGAGGCCATGCGCGAGGCGCATCGCCTCCTCGGCGCGCGCCATTCCCACGGTCACCGCGGCCGCGTCGCGCATCCGCACGGAGATGGTCGTGGTGAGGCGCCGCCCGTAGCGCATCTCGAACCGCGTGAAGGGGATCAGCGCGTACGCGTCGAACGACTGGCCCAGCACGCGCCCCTTCGCGGCGTTCACCCCGATGACCCGGACCGGTTCCCCCGCGAGGCGGATCTCCTGCCCGATCGGATCCACGTCGCCGAAGAGCTTCTCCGCCACCTCCGCGCCGAGCACCGCGACGGGGAGCCGCTGCGCCACATCCACCTCCGAGAGGGCGCGGCCCTTCGTGATCGTGTAGCCTTGCACGAGCTGGTACGGTGGGGTGATGCCGAACATCAGCACATCGCCGACCGTCCGACCGCGCCACACGGCGTCCGCCGTCGGCGTGGGCCATCCCGACTGCATCGAGATCGCCTCCGCGTCGGGGAAGGCGGCCGCCACCACGTCGGCGTCGCGGCCGCTGATCCGTGGCCGTCGCTGGATGACCGCCCAGTCGTCGTCGGTGACATTGCCGACGGTGATCGGGGTCCGACGCACCTGGAACGTGTTGTTGCCGATCATCGCGTCGGCGATGTTCTCCTTCACGTACGCGTTCATCCCCTGGATGATCGCGACCACGGCGACGAGGAAGGCGACCGACACGACGATGCCGAGGAGCGTGAAGGCGCTCCGGAGGGGGTTCGCGCGGATCTGAGCGAACGCGAGGGCGGCAGCGTCGGCGCGGCGCACCCGCGAAAGCTATTCGTGTCGCAGCGCCTCGACCGGGTCGAGCTTGGCCGCCCGCGTGGCGGGCAGCATCCCGAAGGCGATGCCCGTCACCACGGCGCCGAGGAGCGAGAGCACGATGGCGCTCGCGGGGATGCTGGCGGGGATCGTCGAATTCGCCCGGATGAGCCAGGCGAGTCCCCCGCCGAGGAGCAGGCCGATCCCGGCGCCGAGGCTGGTGAGCGTGGACGCCTCGACGAGGAACTGCCAGAGGATCGTCCCGTACGTCGCCCCAAGGGCTTTCCGGACACCGATCTCGCGGGTGCGCTCCGTGACCGAGATCATCATGATGGCCACCACGCCGACGCCGCCGACGAGGAGTCCGACGGCGGAGAGGCCGAGCCCGACGAGGAAGATCGCGCCGAAGAGCTGGTTGAACGTGTCGAGGATCTGGTCCTGCCCGACGAGGAAGAAGGTGTTTCCCTCACGCGGGCGGAGGCCACGCATGCCGCGCAGCGTGGCGGTGACTGCGTCCATTGCCTCGCTGCGCGGCGTCCCGGGCTGGGGCTTCACAAGGAGGAGCAGGCCGCGCCGCCAGACGTCGAGCCGGTTCCACGCCGTCAGCATCGGAATCACCATCCGTGGGCGGTCGGGGCCCCGTCCGTCGAGCGACTTCAGGAAGCCCGCCTCGGTGTGGTACACCCCGATGACGGTGAAGCGCGTGCCGGCGAGGTCGATCTCCTTGCCCACCGGGTCGGATTCCCCGAAGAGCAGCGTCGCGAGGGTATCGTTCACCAACGCGACGGGGGCGGAGGCATCGTGCTCCGTCTCACTGAAATTCCGGCCCGGGCTGATGTCGGCGACATCCGTCGTAATCCACTCCGGGCTCTGAGCGTCGTAGCCGACGTTCTTCACCTCTCGGTCGCGATAGGTCACGGTGCCGCTCCCGAAGAGCCACGCCATCGCGCTCGAGACCTCGGGGAGCCGTTGGATGGCGCGCCATTCGGTGAGCGAGACCCCGGGATAGCGGCGCTCCGGGCAGTTCTCGTTCGTGGGATTGCAGTTGTTGAAGCCCGGGTTGGTGCGACGGACCTGGAAGGTGGCCGCCCCGAACTTGTCCATGTCGTCGGCGAACGACTGCTCGATGCCGTGGATCGTTGCGCCCATCGCCACGACGACGAAGACGCCGATGGCGACGCCCGAGATGGTCAGGGCGGCGCGCACCTTGTTGGCGCGGAGCGAATCGAGGGCGATGGTCACGCCCTCAAGGCTCATCAGGATGCGGTCGCGGAAACGAAGGCTCATCGGAGGCGCTCGGACATCGGGCTCACTCCTGCCGGAGCGCGGTGATCGGGTCGAGCCGAGCCGCCCGGCTCGCCGGATAGATCCCGGCGGTGATGCCGACGCCGGCGCCGACGACGAGCGCGGCGACGAGGGACCACGGGGCCACACTCGCGGGGAGCGGGGTGACGGCGGCGATGAGCTTCGCGAGCCCAATGCCGAGCCCGGCGCCGATCATCGCGCCGATGACCGAGAGCGTCGACGCCTCCACCAGGAACTGCGCGATGATGTCTCGGCGCTTGGCGCCGAGCGCCTTCCGGATGCCGATCTCCCGCGTTCGCTCCGCGACGGCGACGAGCATGATGTTCATGATCACGAGCGCGCCGACGACGAGGCCGATCGCCGGGAGCGCGGTGCCGAAGAGGACGAGCTTCCCCTTCAGTTCGTCGAAGAAGCTGAGGGCCGCGTCCGAGCTCGAGATCGCGAAGTCGTCGTCATCGCCGGGGCCGAGGCCGCGGAAGCCGCGGAGGGCACCGCGGACCATCTCTTGCCCATCGAGGATCGCCTCGCGCGTCGGCGCCTGGACCACGATCTTCTCGATGTCCCCGCGCGGGCGCATCACCCGGCTCAGCGGCGTGGTGTAGGGGACGACGGCGAGGCGGTCGAGGGAGAAGCCGAACACCGACCCCTGGGGGGCGATGACGCCGATCACGGTGTAGGGCGTCCCGGCGATCCGCAGTTCGCGTCCGAGCGGATCGAGGCCCGCCCAGTAGTACGACGCCACCTCGCTCCCGACGACCACCACTCGGGAGCCCAGCGCCACCTCTTGCGCGGTGAAGGCGCGTCCCTGCGCGACCTCGTACGCCTTGATGTCGAAATAGCTCGCCTCGGTCGCGATGGCCTGGACACTCCGTGGCCGGATGCCGGGGACCGTCGCTGGGGAGAAATTCCCGTTCTCGATGGCGCTCTTGAATGGTCCGCCGGCCAGCGCGTCACGGACCACCTGTGCCAGCGGTTCGTAGAAGCGTGGGCGCCGCTGGATCCGCCGCCACTCCTCGTCGCTGATGTCCTGGAAGTCCGGAGCGCGACTCACGTAGAACGTGTTCGTCCCGATGAGCTTCGCTGCGAAGTCGTTCTCGACGTAGTCGGCCATCCCCTCGACGATCGAGACGACGGCGATCAGGAACATCACGCCGATCATCACGCCGGTCAGGGTGAAGAAGCTCTTCAGCTTCTGCACCCGGATGGTCTGCAGGGCGAGGCGGACCGCCTCGAGGAACGGCATCGGCCTACAGCTGCGGCGCGTGGATCCCGAGGCGGGCGACGAACTGGGCCTGCGTCTCGTCCGAGGCGATCGTGCCGTCGCGGAGCACCACGACGCGGCGCGCGTGCGCGGCGATGTCGGGCTCGTGCGTCACCATGATCACCGTCTGACCCGTGCTCGCGAGGTGCTCGAACACGCGCATGATCTCCTCGGAGGTCTGCGAGTCGAGGTTTCCCGTCGGCTCGTCGGCGAGAAGAATCGAGGGGTCGTTGACCAGCGCCCGGGCGATTGCGACGCGCTGCCGCTGCCCACCCGAGAGCTCATTCGGCTTGTGGTGCATCCGTTGCCCGAGCTGAACCTTCTCCAGCGCTTCCGTGGCACGGCGCTTCCGCTCCGCCGCCGGCACGCCCGCATAGACGAGCGGGAGTTCCACGTTCGCGAGCGCCGTCGCGCGGGGCAGGAGATTGAAGGTCTGGAAGACGAACCCGATCTCCTTGTTCCGGACGCGCGCCAGCGCGTCGTCCTGCATCGCGCTCACGAGCTGCCCGTTGAGCCAGTACTCCCCCGCGTTCGGCGTATCGAGGCAGCCGACGATGTTCATCAGCGTCGACTTCCCCGAGCCGGACGGTCCCATGATCGCCACGTATTCGTTGCGCTTGACGGCGATGTCCACGCCGCGGAGCGCGCGGATGATCTCGCCCCCCATGTCATACTCGCGCTTGATCCCGCGGGTGACGATCACCCAGTCACGGTCCGGGGCGGCGCCCACGGCGCCCACCACGGCTGCCCGCTCGGCGGTCGTGCTCATCGGTACCTCGATCATCGCGCCGCTCACGGGACCTTCGACCCGGCGGCGGCCGGCTCCTCGACTTGCTTCACGGTCTGGCCTTCCTTGAGTTCGCGGATTGCCTGGTACGAGCCGGCGACGATCCGTTCGCCGCCGGTCAGACCGCTGAGCACCTCGAAGTGCTTCTCGCCCGCGATCCCCACCCGTACGGCTCGGAACGTCACAGTGTTGTCGTCGCCGATGAGGAACACGCCCTCGACGTCGCGCTTGCCGACCTCGACGGCGGGCGTTCGGCTGGCAGCGGGGGAGGTGGAGTCGAGTGCGGTCCCCGGCTCCTCGCGCACCGTCAGCGCGATGATCGGGACGGCGAGCGCGCCTGCCCGCGTGTCGGTGATGATCTTCGCCGTCGAGGAGAAGTCCGGCCGAGTCGCTGACGGCGGGTTCAGGATGCGGACGGTGACTTCGTAATCGATGGCCTGGTCCGTCGTCGCCGCGCCGGCCGTCGCCCCGCGCACCGAACTGTTAGAGATCTCGACGACCTGGCCGAGAAAGGTGGTGTCGGGGAAGGCGTCGAGCTGAATCACGGCGGAATCCCCGAGGCTGATCCGGCTCACGTCGGTCTCGTCGACCTTCACCTTCGTCTCGAGGACACTCATGTCCGAGATCGTCATCAGCGTCGCGGCATCCCGGTTGAGGGTGCCCATGATCGCCGTCTCGCCCACCTCGACGTTCAGTCGCGTCACGCGGCCGCTCATCGGGGCGTAGATGGTGGTCCGCGAGAGCTGGTAGCGCGCGTCCTTCAGCGACGCCTCGGCCTGCTTGACGTTCTCCTGCGCGGCTTCGACCAGCGCCTCGTTCACCTCGAGCTGCGTCGCGAGCTGTTCGACCTCCTGCGCCGAGACGAGGGCGGCGTTGGTCCGCCGGATCTCCTGCTGCCGCTCGAGGTTGCGGCGGGCCTGGAGCAGGTTGGCCCGCGTCTGTGCCAAGCTCGCCCGCGCGTTCGCGAGCGCCGCCTCGGCGCGCTGCACCTGCGCCTCGAACTGCTGCGGGTCGATCTGGAGCAGGAGTTGCCCCTCCTTCACCTCGTCACCGTCCTTCACGGCAAGCCGGGTGATCCGCCCGGTGATGTCAGATGAGATGTCCACCTTCGTCCGCGGAATCACCTGGCCGCTCGCGGTCACCGACGCGACGAGGTCCTGGCGCCCGACGGTCTCGATGCGCACCTCGACCGGCTTCACGCGCTTGCTCGCCGCGACCTGCCCGCCGATGCCGGCGATGATGAGGAGGCCGACGCCTCCGAGGATGTACTTGGTCCGCTTGGTCATCTCTTCCTCAGGTCAGCGCAGGGTCCGTCCGACGGCCGCTTCCAGCGCCGCGAACGCCCGGTGGAATTCGTAGACCGCGTCGATGCGATCTGTCTCGGCCCGCTCGTACTCCGCGCGGGCGGTGGTCAGGTCGACGAAGGTGTTCGTACCGACCCGGTACCGCTCTTCGGCCAGCTGCAGCGCCTCACGCGCCGTGGCGGCATTCCGCGCCTGCAGACCGACCGCTTCGTACGCGGCCTCGAGCGTCACCTGTGCCGAGGTCACCTCGGCCGTGAGAGCGAGCTCCTGGCGACGCACCGTGTAACGCGCGTCGGTGCGTGAGGCCGTGGCCTCCTGCATCCGCTGCTCCCGCGCGAACCCGTCGAAGATCGGGAGCGAGATGCCGAGCGAGAGGTTGTACGGGTTCCGCGTGAAGCCGAACGGGAAGTTGTCGTTGGCCGAGCGGATCGCGGCCTCCTCGGCCGCCCCGAAGCTGATCGCCGCGCACTGCGCCGTGATGCGGGAGAGGCCCGCGCCGCCGCGGATCGAATCGGTGGTGAGGCAGCTCGCCTGCCGGGCCAACGCGCTCGCTTGCGCCTGCGCGATCGCCGGGCCGAGGTCCTGCTGCCGCTGAGCGAAGCCCCCCACGTTGGCCGACAGGCTCAGCGTCGGCGTGTACTCGCCGCGCGCCGCCTTCACCCCGGCCTCGGCAGCCCGCTCCCGTGCCTGGAGCGCGCGCAGGGTCGGATTCGCCTGACGCGCCGTGCGCAGCAGGTCCTCGATGGTCTGCGTGGGGGCCGACACCGGCAGCTCGGCGGTCAGCACCACCCCCTCAGGCATCGGGACGCCGAGCTGCTGGAAGAGCTGGAGCCGCGACACCGCCGCCGTGTTGCGGGCCCGCAGGGCCGCCACCTGCTGGGTCCCGAGGCCGACCTCCGCGCGTTTCACATCGAGCGAGGTGAGCTGCCCCACACCGGCGCGTGCCTTCGCCAGCTCGAGGAGCAGCTGCTGTTGCAGGACCAGCGTGTCCTGCAGGGCGGCCCGGGCCTGCGCCTGCAGGGCGCCGAGGAACTGCGCGGTCACCGTGCTCCGCAGCGTATAGGCCGCGGCGTCGAGCTCGGCGTCCGCCGCCTCGAGGGCCGCGTTCGCCCGTCGGATGGTGTTGAGGGAGTTGTAGCTCAGGCGCGCATTCGCGCCGAGGTTCCAGCTCGAGGCGATGATGTCGGAGGTCGCACCGAACGCGACACCGCCGAAGAACTGCGGGCGTCCCTCGCGATAGCTGGTGCCGAAGCTGGCGTCGGCGCTGGGGAGCAGGGCGCCATAGGCCGCGCGGACCGCCGCGACGGCACGGGTCCGACCGGTGATCGACTGCAGGTACGCCGGGTTATTCTTCCGGGCGATCTCGAGCGCGTCGTCGAGGGTGAGAATCGGACGGGTCGACTGCGCCGCGAGCGGCAGCGCGGCGGCGGACAGGAGCAGGAGCGGCAAACGTCGGAGCATCGACGACGGGTTACGCGGTGAGGAGGGCGAGGGACTGCTCTGCATACGTCCGCTCGTCCGAAAGTGTTTCAACATCGCGCTCGCTTGACGGGGCTTCGTCCCGGACCGCTTCGAGCGATTCGCCGGGCATCCGGACGCGGAGGAGCCGTCCCGACGGGTCCACCCACGCCTCGTAGAGCACGGTGTTGTCGGCATCGATGCGGACGGTGAATCGACGCGCCTGGATCTCCGAGAGACCAATCGCGAAGGCCTCGGAACCCGCCGCCTCGACCCGCACGACGCGCGACTCCAAGGTGCGGGGGAGCAGCAGCGTCGTGCGACGCCCGGCCGGGGCGAAGCGCAGGAGGAACCAGAGGTGGTGCATCACTCCCGGCTCCACCGCGATGGTGCCGGCGGTCAACCGGAACTCCCGTGCGGACTCCCCCAGCGGGTTCACGGCGCGACCCGACCAGAGGCCGCCGCGCCACTCCCCGGTGACCGTCGCGGCGGACTGTCCGGCGGCGACGGTCTCGTGCTGGAAGCGGAGCGGGAGGCCGAGGGAATCAGTCGAGGTCGCCACACTCACGCGGCTCTCTCCCATCAGCACGTTCGCCTGCGCGACGTAGGCGGCTTGGGCCGTCGACGGGGCGCGGCGGATGCTGAAGTCCTCTCGTCCCACGCGGGTGCCGCGGAGCAGGAGGGTGAAGGTGCCCTCATCGACGACGACGACCTGTCCCACCACGAGGCGGGGCAGGAGGGCCCACAACAGTAGGACGATGGTCCGGCGCATCCTCGTAATGTAGTGGGCGGGGCGTGGCTGACGGTCCCCCGGCGGCTGGGTATTATCCGCTCGTGCGCTCTCGCCTGTGGACCCTCTCCGCGATCGCGTTCGTGGTCGCCGCGGCGCTCTGGTTGCGCGCGCCGTCGCTCGGCGCGCTCGCGGCCCTCGGCGTCGTGGCGGTCCCCCTGCTCTGGGGTGCCGGGATACCTGACGCCCGGCGTCGGCGCGGGGTGGTGCGACTTGCGGCGGTCGGTTTCGTCGTGGTCGCGGCGCTCCATCAGCGGGCGCTCGCGCGGATCGGCGCGCCCGAGGCGATGGCCCGGGATCGGACCGCGGCGGCGGTCGCCCTCCGCGTCGCCGTCGCGGCGGAGGGGACACGTCTCGAGGCCCTGGCGGCGTCGGCCCACGCCGTGCCCCCCCCCCCCCCTGCCGCCAT
>JBMTAR010000083.1:0-8661 GCA_049428925.1 Gemmatimonadaceae bacterium | reverse complement strand
GCCCAATCCCCGGTGAGGACGTGCGCCCGTGTGATCACGATGTCGATTTCGCGGGCGCCAGCGGCGACGGAGGCCCGGATCTCCTCGAGCCGCTGCGCAAAGGGCGAGAGCCCCGCCGGGAATCCGGTTGAGACCGCGGCGACGGGGATCCCGCTCCCCTCGAGCGCGCGGACGGCCGTCTCGACCCATCGATGGTAGACACAGACGGCGCCGACGGTGAGGCCGAGCGATTCCGCGCCGAGGGCACGGGTCAGATCGTCCCGGAGCGGGTGCCGCGCCTTCGCGCAGAGCCGGCGCACGTTCCCCGCCGTATCGTCGCCCGACAATGTGGTCAGGTCCATCAGCGCGATCGCCTTAAGTAGCCAGGCGGCCTGCCACTGCTTCTTCACGGTGCGCCGCGTCGGGATGGTCGCGGCGCGGCGCTCCGCGGCGCTGCGGTTCACGCGGATTGCCCGCACGACCTCGAGGTCGAGGGGCTGACCGGGATTTCGCGGCAGCGTGCTCACGCGCCGGGACGCCGCGTCGCGAGCCCCGCGGCCACCATGCGGCACGGTGACGGCGCGCACCGCCGAGTCCTCATCGTGCCACGCCGGCCGCCCATCAGGGCCGGAGCCGGTGCATCATCCGCGGGAACGGGATGCACTCGCGGATGTGCGGGGAGCCGCAGATCCAGGCGACCGTCCGCTCAAGCCCGAGGCCGAAGCCGGCGTGCACGAAGGTCCCGTACTTTCGCAGGTCGAGGTACCAGCTGTACGCGTCCTCGGGGAGCCCTTCCTCGCGGATCCGCGCGAGGAGCTTGTCGTGGTCGTCCTCACGCTGCGAGCCGCCGATGATCTCGCCGTAGCCCTCCGGGGCGAGCATGTCGTCGCAGAGGACGGTCCGCGGATCGTCGGGGTTCTCCTTCATGTAGAACGCCTTCGCCTCCTTCGGATAGTTGCACACGAAGATCGGCGTGGCGTAGTCCTCGACGAGGAGCGCCTCGTCCTCGGCCCCGAGGTCGTCGCCCCACTGAATCGCGCTCCCCTTGGCCTGAAGCGTCGTCACGGCGTCGCTGTAGTCGATCCGCGGAAAGGGCGTCTGCACCGCCTCGAGCTTGGCGACGTCGCGCCCGAGCTCGAGGAGCTCCGCCCGCCGACGCTCGACGGCGCGCCGCACCAGGAAGGCGACGAAGTCCTCCTGGAGACGCATGTTCGCGTGCGTGTCGTTGAACGCCACCTCCGGCTCGATCATCCAGAACTCGGTGAGATGGCGCCGCGTCTTCGACTTCTCGGCGCGGAAGGTCGGGCCGAAGGTGTAGATCTTCCCGAACGCCGCCGCGGCCGCCTCGCCGTACAGCTGGCCGGTCTGGGCGAGATACGCGTTCCCCTCGTCGAAGTACTCGGTGGAGAAGAGCCCCGCGCGCTCGCCGATGGCAGCCGTCAGAATCGGGGTATCGACCCGGAGGAAGCCGCGCTCGTAGAAGAAGTCGTGGATCGCCTGCTCGATCTCGTTCCGGATCCGCATGATCGCGACCTGTCGCGGCGTGCGAAGCCAGAAGTGCCGGTGGTCGAGCAGGAAGTCGATCCCGTGCTCCTTCGGCTGAATCGGATAGTCGAGCGCGCTCGGCCCGATGACCGCGAGATCCGAGAGACCGAGTTCCACCCCGCCCGCCTGCCGCGCATCCGCGCGCACGACCCCGGTGACCTGCAGCGACGTCTCGAGGGTGAGCGTCGCGAACGCCTCCCACGCCGACTCCGGGACCTCCTTCTTGGCGACGACGCACTGCAGGACGCCGGTCCCGTCGCGCATCACGATGAAGGCGATCTTTCCGGACGACCGGAGGTGCGTCACCCAGCCGGAGAGGGTGACGGTCTGGCCGACCCGGTCGGGGAGGTCGGCGATGCGGATGATGGGATCGGACGCGGACATCGGGCGGGCTTCGCGTGAAGAGACCCGCGTAAGCTAGGCCCGCCCAAGACGGGGAGGAAGCGCGGGGCCGTCAGTGCACGAGCGCCCCGGGTCGCGAAATCCCCTCGACCACCCGCTCGACGATCGTGGGATCCGTCGGGCCGACGTGGGTCGCGAGGTCCGCCTGCGCCACGACGCCGAGGACCGTGCCACGGGCATCAACCACGGGGATCCGACGCACCTGGTTGCGGATCATCCGGTCCGCGATGTCACCCACCGCCGCGTCCGGACTCACCGTGATGATGGGGCCACGCGTCATGTGGTCGCGGACCTTGCTCCCGTTGCCGTGCCCGAGCGCCACATGCCGCACCACGATGTCCCGGTCGGTGATGATCCCCACCAGGTGCTTGCTCGCGAGGTCCTCCACAACCGGGAGCATCCCGACGTTCAGCAGCCGCATCAGTTCCGCAGCGTGGGGGATGGTGTCGCCGGCTGCGATCATCGCCGGGCGGGGGGTCATCAGGTCGCGGGCACGCATAGGGCTCTCCAGGAGGCGGGGGATGGGGGCGCCCCGACGGCCGGCGCGGCGGACGCGCGCCGGTCGGTCAGGACGCAGGATCCCGGGAACGGATCCACGGTCTGCAGCCTCGCCCCGCGCCCGCACGACCGCAGTCGGCGAATCCCCCCGCGGCGCCCTCCTGATCCGCCGAGTCCGCGGTCGGGTGATCCGCTCCACGTTTTCCGGGTTTCTCCCATCGAAGCGGGCCGTCGACGGTGCCATCTTCGTCTCGCGTTCACGGGACGGTCACCTGCGGACGTTGCTCCCATCGGGACGCCGCTCTGGGGGCCGTGGAGGAGCGTTCGACACTCCTTCACAGGTCGTGAGGTCGCTGGTCACGACCATCGCATCCGGATCACGGATGCACCTGCGTCGGGACCGTCCGACAAGGGCAAATCGCCGGCGAGGCCACGTTCCGCGTGGCATGTCGAAACGAACGAACCGGCGATACCAGCGGGAACAGGCTCGGCAGCGGACCGCGGTACGGTCCGGGTCGAGCCTCTTTCGCGTTCAGCCCACGCGGAAGAGCTCGAGCGCCCGTCCGTAGTTCCGACGCAACACCTCACCGAGCCGACGATGCGGCGGCCGCGTCAGCGTCGGATCGTCCGCCAGCAGGCGCTCGGCCGCCGCGCGGGCGCGGTCGCTCAGCGCCTCGTCCCGGAGTGGGTCGGCGATGCGGAAGGTGGGCACTCCGCTCTGCCGCTCGCCGAAGAGATCCCCCATCCCCCGCAGGGCGAGATCGGCGCGGGCGACCTCGAACCCGTCCTCGTGGTCGACGATCACCTGCAACCGCTCGGCCGCCTCGGGCCCGACATCTCCGAGGAGGATGCAGAACGACTCCGCTGCGCCGCGTCCGACACGGCCGCGCAGCTGGTGGAGCTGCGACAGCCCGAAGCGTTCCGGATGTTCGATCAGCATCACCGTCGCGTTCGACACGTCGATCCCGACCTCGATCACCGTCGTGGCGACGAGCACGTCGATCGCACCATCGCGGAAGCGGCGCATCACCGCATCCTTCTCCTCTGACGACAGCTTCCCGTGGAGCAGGGCGAGTCGCAGGCCGGCGAGCGGACCGCTCGCGAGCTCCTCGAAGGCGGTGGTCGCGGCCTTGAGCGCGACCTTCTCGGAATCCTCGACGAGGGGGTACACCACATACGCCTGTCGACCCGCCTCCACCTGACGCCGCACGAAGCCGAGGACCCGCGCGCGCGCCGATTCCGGGCGGAGCGCCGTGGTGACCGGGAGACGCCCCGGCGGCCGCTCGTCGAGGAGACTGACGTCGAGGTCGCCGTACACCGTCAGGGCGAGGGAGCGCGGAATCGGCGTCGCGGACATCAGGAGCACATCGGGCCGTCGCCCCTCGGTCCGGTGCTCGCCCAGCGCGCGGCGCTGATCGACGCCGAAGCGATGCTGCTCATCGATGATCGCGAGACCGAGGCGACCGAAGCGGACCCGCTCCTGCACGAGCGCGTGCGTTCCCACGGCGAGGCACGGCGTCTCCCCCGCGAGCGTCGCCGCCGCCGCGCGCCGTGCCGCCGCGCCGAGACTCCCCGTCACGAGCACCGGCGCGATGCCGAGCGGCGCGAGCAGCGTCGTAATCGTGCGCGCGTGCTGCTCGGCGAGGAGCTCCGTCGGGGCCATGAACGCCACCTGGTAGCCGTTCTCCATGGCGACGAGCGCGGCGAAGACGGCGACGACGGTCTTTCCCGCGCCGACGTCACCCTGGAGCAGGCGATGCATCCGAGACGGCCCCGTCATGTCCGCCACGATCTCGCGAACGCTCCGCGTCTGCGCGCCGGTGAGTGCGAAGGGGAGCGCGGCGCGGAAGCGGGTGGTGAGATCGCGCCGATTTTCGAAGCGGATCCCATCCTGCGCCTGCTGCGCCAGCGCATGCGCGCGCCGATGCAGCAGGTGGACGCAGAGGAGCTCCTCGAAGGCGAGGCGCGACCGACCGGCGAGCGCCGCGGCCACACTCGTCGGGCGATGCACCGCCGCGACGGCCTCCGGCAGCGTCGGCACGGCTGCCGCGTTGAGCATCGCGGCGGGGAGATATTCCTCTACTTGGGGGAGGAGTGCGTCGAGATGCGCCTCGACCAGTCCACGCAGCACCTTCACCGAGAGCCCCTCGGTGGCGCCGTACACCGCGAGCACACGTCCACCCGCCGTGCCGTCGGCGTCCGTCCCCAGGTTCACGAACTCGCGCGGCGCGAGCTGACGGCCGTGAAAGAAGCGTACTGGCCCCGAGAGAAGGAGCACGTCCTCCTTCGCGATCTGGCGCTCGAGCCAGGGCTGGCCAGGCCAGGCGACCTCGATGAGACCCGACGCGTCGCGCACCACGGCCTGGAAGACCCGCAGCCCCTTCCGCGTGGGGAGGATCCCCGTGCTCACCACCGTCCCGATCACCGTCGCGTCCTCGCCGACGCGCAAGGTCGCGATCCGCCGCACCGTGGTCGCATCCTCGTACCGATGCGGGATGTGCCAGAGGAGGTCGCGCGCGGTGAAGATGTTGAGGCGCTTCAGCAGCTCGGCGCGCCGCGGCCCCACCCCGGTGAGGTAGGTGACCGGGGTCTCGAGCGTCAGGCGGCCGGCGGGGCGCGGTGTCACGCCTCCAGCAGGTCGCGGGCGAAGGCCTCGGCGTCGAAGTCACGCAGATCCACGGCCTGCTCGCCGACGCCCAGGAATTTCACCGGCACGTCGATCGCCTCGTGCACGGCGACCACCACGCCACCCCGGGCGGTCCCATCGAGCTTCGTAACGACGAGACCGGTGACCGGCATTGCCGCGGCGAAGAGCTTGGCCTGCTGCACGGCGTTCTGCCCGACCGTCCCGTCGAGCACCAAGAGGGCCTCGTGCGGTGCCCCGGGAAGGCGCTTCTCGATCACGCGCTGCACCTTCCGCAGCTCGTCCATCAGGGCGCCGCTCGTGTGGAGCCGCCCCGCGGTGTCGATGATCACCACGTCCGCACCCCGTGCGACGGCGGCGTCGATGGCCTGCCAGGCAAGCGCCCCGGGGTCCCCGCCCGGCGTCCCGCCGACAAACTCACTCCCCGTCCGCTCCGCCCAGACCCGGAGCTGGTCGATCGCGCCCGCGCGAAAGGTGTCCCCCGCGCCAAGGAGCACTCGCTTCCCCTGCGCGCGCAGGCGGGCGGCGAGCTTCCCGATGAACGTCGTCTTGCCCGCCCCGTTCACGCCAAGGACGACGAAGACCGCCGGCGCTGCGTCGGGCCACCGCAACCCCGGGGCACTGCGCCCGGCGCGGAGGGCCGCCGCGACCTCGGACGCGAGGGCGGACTGGAACTGCGCCGTGGTCCGGATCTCCCCAGCGGCGGCCCGCACACGGATCGCCTCCACCAGGCGCAACGTGACCGGGACCCCAAAATCGGCCTCGAGGAGCGTCTGCTCCAGTCGGTCGAGGGCATCGGCGTCGACGCCGCCGCGCGCGAGCACGCCCACGTCCGTGAGCGCGATCTCCTTCAGCCGCTGCCAGAAGGACTTCGTGAGGAGCGACATCAGCGGAGCCCCACGCGGCGACGCCAGATCCACTCTGCGCTCAGCGCGAGCACCGCGATCACGGCGAGCCACCAGGCGGTGCCGGCGCGCGGAGCCGAGGCCATCGGGCGCCCACCGCCCACTGGGCCATCGGCGACGGTCGGACGGCGCGGCACGAGCTCTGACACCTCACGCGCGGGCCGCGGATCGATGGCCTCGTCCGACGCCCGCTCCGCCCCGACCCAATCGAAGAGGCTTCCCCAGAGCGCATCGAACGCCTCGGCGGACCGTCCCCCCCGGAGCCGCCACCGACCGAACCCCGCCGCCGGGACGAGCGCGATCCGCCGTGGACCGTCGACAAGCCGCACGACGACCCGCTCGTCGAACCGTCGCGCCCGCCGCGAGCGGACCGCCGCGAATCCCTCCTCACGCGACGCCGCGACGTCGAGCGGCGGCAGGGAATCCCACGGGATCCCGGCGAGCGCGGCGACGATGGGAGATTCCCCCGCACCCACTGGATACTGGTCCTCCCCGGGCGGCGGTGGGGCCACGAGCACGAGGCGGCCCGTCGTCAGAGCGCGCGGGCGACCGAAGAGGGCCGTGTCACCGTGGAGGACGGCCATCGGCGCCGTCCCGAGCGCATCCCGCACCGACGCCTCGCTGACCGGGCGCATCGCTCCGTCGGTGCGCCACTCCCCCGGGGCGACACGCCAGAACCCCTGCACCGGCCCACGACGCGTGCTCCGAAGCGCCGCGAGCAGATAGCGCGCGTCCTGGTCGGGGGAGGTGGAGATGAAGACCGCCGCGATCGCGCCGGAGATGAGCAGCGGCGAGTCGGCGGCATCGTTTGCAGGGACACGATCCTCCGCCGCGGGCTCCAGCGACGCCGTGAGCGTCGTGGCCCCATCCACCGCCGGCACGCCGACCGAGACCGAAACCACGTATTCGGCGTATGACTCGAGCGCGGGAATCGCCACCGTCTCCACCACGCGCTCGCCGAGCCGGAGCGAGAGCGTCCGTGCTCCGCTGCCGGCGGCGCCGGCCCGCACGGTGACGTCGACGCCGATGCTATCCCCGCCGAGCGCGCCGCCGGGTGCCACGAGCGAGGCGATCGCGGCGTCCCTCGGCGCCACCGTTTCGATCACTCGGACGTCCGAGCCCGCGGGGAGCTGTGCGAGACGCTCCGGATCGGCGATCCGTCCATCCGTGACGAGGATGACCGGGCGACCGAGGGCAACGGCGGCGTCGACGAGCGGGGCGACACGGCTCGCGCGATCCGCCGGGATGGCGGGAGGGGCAGCTGCCCGGACGGAATCCCCGAGGAGCAGGAGGGTGTCGGCACCGGCCGCGCGCGCCGAGTCGACAACGCGGAGCGCCGCACCCCACGCGCTGGTGTCCTGCGTCTGCCAGCTGGCCGAGGCGTCAAGGGCCACCCAAGGCGCCACGGGCGCGGCCGGCCCGAGGGGAAGGTCGAGCGCCATCGCGACCACCGCGAGGACGGCGAGCGCGCGCAGCGCCCGGAGCCCGATCGGGGCGGTCACCGGGCGGAGAGGCGCACCACGCCCGCCGGCTGCTCGAGCGCGGCAGCCGCCATCGCGCGGAGCCGCTCGAACGTCGGTCGGTCGGCGGCACCCAGTGGCGGTCCCGCCGTCGCCTGCAGGGCGCGGCGCGGGTCGCGCTGCCGGCCGTTCACGAGGACCTCGAAGTGCAGGTGCGGTCCCGTGGAGAGACCCGTCGATCCCACGAACGCGATGGTCTGTCCGATCTCCACCCGGGCGCCGCCGCGGATCCCTCCGGCGAAGCCCCTGAGGTGCGCGTACCTGGTCACGAAGCCGTTCGGATGCCGGATCTCAACCGTGTTGCCATACCCGCCACGCCGCCCCGCGAAGCTGACGATGCCGTCACCGATCGTGCGCACCGGCGTGCCGGAGGGCGCGGAGAAATCGGTCCCCTGATGCTGGCGGAAGGTGCCGAGCACGGGGTGCCGGCGTCCGCCGAAGTTGCTCGAAACGCGTCGGAAGGCGACCGGAGCGCGGAGAAACGACGCCGCGAGCGAGCGGCCCAACTGATCGTAGTAGCGGCTCCGCCCGTTGCCGTTCGGGAGCGCGACGGCCTGGACCTCGGCGCCGCCCCGCTCGAGGCCGGCGGCGAGGACCTGCCCGATGCGGGTCGCGCCCGTCTCGAGCCGCTGGCGCTCGAAGAGCACACGGATGCGATCCCCCGCCTGCAGCTCGCGGCTCATGTCGACGCGGTACTCGTAGATGTCCGCGATGCTCCACGCGAGCTCTTGCCGTGCCGCCTGCGAGAGGTATGGTGCCGCGCCCTCATCGACCGCCGCGTAGAGCGACGAGCTGATGGTGCCGCGGATCACGAGGGTGTCGGTCGCCCACGGCAGGCGCGTGTCCTCCGCGACCCAGCTCGAAGCCACGCGTCGCACGATGATGACGCGGTCGACCCCGACAAAGAAGCGCACCGCCGTGGCGGGCCCCCCGGCGGAGTCGCCGCTGATCTCGAGTGCGAGCCCCGCAGGGATACGCCGCGGGTCGAGTGGCGTCGCGTCGAGGATGGCCGCGGCATCGGCTGGCGCCAGCCCACGTTGGGTCAACAGCGTGGCGAGCGCCTCACCGGCGGCGAGCGTGTCACGGCGAAACCATCGACGCGCCACCTCGGCGTCGAGGAGTTCGCCGGGGCGGCGAACGCGAGGGGCGGGCAAGCGAAGTGGGGGGG
>JBMTAR010000082.1:0-8872 GCA_049428925.1 Gemmatimonadaceae bacterium | reverse complement strand
CGGCTCAAGACGGGGCGCCCGACAGTGCCCTGAGCTCCGGCCGCGCCCCGCGGCGCCGGGGCCCGACGACGCCGGTGCTTGCGCCGGCGGGACCCTGCTCCATCGATTTCCCTGACGACGCCCGACTTCCTCCGCCCCGCCGCCCATGTCCACCACCGCCAAGCTCCGTGCCACCGAGAAGAAGCGCCTCCACCTCGTGATGCGGGATGGCTCGGCGCTCGAGGCCGCCATCGTCATCACGGACGACATGCCGCTCGTCGCCTTCCTCACCTCCCGCAAGGGGGGCTGGATGAACGCGATGGACGCGCGCGATCCGAAGAGCGGCGCCGTCGAGTCGCATCTGGTCCTCCAAACCGATCTGATCGCGCTCGCCTCGGCACCCGATGCGAACATGGCGATCACGACCACTGCGGGCACGGCGAGCACCACGCGACAGGTGGAGGTGAAGCTTCTCGGTGGACAGACGCTGCAGGGGATCGTCGCGCTCGCGGCGGGTCAGCGGCTCAGCGACCTCCTCGCACAGTCGGGACGCTTCCTCGGGCTCTCCGGGACGACCGTGCTTCCGGCGGGGGTCACCCTCGGGGATGTCGCGGTGAACACCGGGGCGATCCGCTCCGTCGCCGAACGGCGGGCCTGAGCCATGCGTCCCCTCCGGCTCGCCATCGCCCTCATCGGCGTCCCGTTCGGTCCGGCCTCCGCGCAGGGTGCGGCGCCCGTCCGTTACGAGATCCGGTTCCCCGACCTCGCGCACCGTGAGGCCGAGGTGACCATCCGATTCGCGGAACTCGCGCCCGGCCCCCTGGTCGTGCGCATGGCCCGCAGCTCGCCGGGACGATACGCGCTGCACGAGTTCGCGAAGAACGTCTACGCCGTGCGCGCCACGACGCCCGAGGGAGCGCCGCTGGCCGTCTCGCGACGCTCCCCGCACGAGTGGAGCATCGCCGGGCATCGCGGCGCCGTGACCGTCGAGTACACGCTCTTCGCCGACCGGGCGGATGGCACCTACGCCGGGATCGATGAGACGCGGGCGCACCTGAACATCCCCGCGACCTTCGCGTGGGCCCCGACGCTCGCGACACGCCCGGTGGAGGTGACGTTCCGGCGCCCCGATCCCACCTGGTCGATCGCCACGCAGCTCGAGCCGACCACGGACCCGGAGACATTCCGCGCGCCGAACCTCGCGTACTTCATGGATTCCCCGACGCATCTCGGGCGGCTCGATGTCCGCTCCTGGACCGTGGCGAGTGGGGGCCGCACGCAGACGATTCGCCTCGCGGTGAACCACGAGGGGACCACCGAGCAGGTCACCGCATACACCGCGCTCGCGCAGCGCGT
This sequence comes from Gemmatimonadaceae bacterium, assembly GCA_049428925.1. Classification (GTDB taxonomy): domain Bacteria; phylum Gemmatimonadota; class Gemmatimonadetes; order Gemmatimonadales; family Gemmatimonadaceae; genus Pseudogemmatithrix. Next base: position 7,537 of record JBMTAR010000082.1, on the reverse strand, counting down.
GGTGACGGAGGCGGGCGCGATCTTCGGTGGACTCCCCCGCTTTGACTTCGGCACCTACACCTTCATCGCCTGCTATCGGGCGACCTGTGCCGGCGACGGGATGGAGCATCGCAACTCGACCTCGCTCACCGCGTCGGCCTCACTCGCGCAGGCGCAACTCGGGCTCCTCGGCACGCTCTCGCACGAGTTCGTCCACGCGTGGAACGTCGAGCGGCTGCGGCCCCGCTCGCTCGAGCCGTTCGACTTCACCGAGGCGAACATGAGCGGGGAGCTCTGGCTCGCCGAGGGGTTCACGAACTACTACGGCTCCCTGGTGCTCGCGCGCGCCGGGATCATCACGCCGCGGGAGTACGCGCGCCGCCTCACGGGTGCGGTCAACGCGCTGACCACCACGCCAGCGCGCCGCTTCGGCGGAGCGGTCGCGATGAGCCAGGAGGCGCCGTTCGTCGACGCAGCCGCGGCGATCGACCCGAACAACCGCGCGAACACCTTCCTCTCGTACTACACGTATGGAGAGGCGCTCGGACTCGCGCTCGACCTCACGCTCCGCGGACGCCCGACGCCCCGGACGCTCGACGACCTGATGCGGATCTTCTGGGCACGGCACGGCGAGGGGCAGACCCCCGACCTCGCCCCGGCACGCCCGTACACGCTCGCCGACTTCGAGGCGGCGCTCGCGACGGTCACGATGGACTCGAGTGCGGCGCGCAGGTTCGTGGAGCAGTACGTCATCGGTGGAGCCCTACCCGACTATCCCGCACTGCTCGACCGGGCAGGCTTCCTCGTGCGACCGGCGTTCGCCGGACGCGCCTGGATGGGTGAGGGGCGGCTCGCCGCCACCGACGCCGGGGGCGTGACGGTGGGCGCCGCACTCATCGGGACCCCACTGTACGAGGCCGGGATTGCCACCGGCGCCCGGATTCTCCGCATCGGTGACCAGGCGATCTCGACCCCCGCCGACGTGACGGCCGCGCTCGCGTCGCGCGCGCCGGGGGACCGCGTCACCGTCACCTGGAGCGGCCGCGGCGGGGAGCGTCGGGCTCCGGTCACCCTCGTCGCGCACCCCGCCGTCGAAGTCGTCGCCTACGAAGACGCGGAGCGCACGCCAAGCGCGGCGCAGCTCGCCTTCCGAGCGCGCTGGCTTGACGCCGCGGCCCGCTGACCGCTCGCTCGTTCACCACAACATCCCAGCCATCATGCCGCTCCCGAATCGCCGCCCGTCTCTGCGCACCCTCGCCTCGGCGCTCGCGTCAATCGCCCTCGCCGGCACGCCGCTCGCGTCGCAGGCGCCAGCGGCGGAGCTCGTCGTCACGAACGCGCGCATCTACACAGTCGACGGCGCCGTGCCGATCGCCGAGGCGCTCGCAGTCTCGAACGGACGAGTCCGCTTCGTCGGATCCGTCCTCGGGGCGAAGGCGCTCACGGGGCCGTCGACGCAGGTGATCGACGCCGGCGGCCGCACGATCATCCCGGGGATGACCGACGCGCACGGGCACGTGCTCGGCCTCGGGCTCGCGCTGCGGAACGTCGACCTCGTCGGCACCACGTCGTACGACGAGGTCATCGCGCGGGTGGTGGCGCGGGCGCGCACCACGCCGAAGGGAGAATGGATCCTCGGCCGCGGCTGGGACCAGAACGACTGGGGCGACACGCGCTGGCCCTCGCACGAGGCGCTCTCGCGCGCGGTGCCGGACCATCCCGTCTGGCTCGAGCGGGTCGACGGGCACGCCGGGCTCGCGAACGCGATGGCGATGCGCCTCACTGGCGTGACCGCCGCATCGACGGACCCCGAGGGGGGCCAGATCGTGCGCGACGCGCAGCGGAATCCCGGTGGCGTCTTCGTCGACAACGCCCAGCGGCTCGTCGAACAGGGGATTCCCGCCGTCACGCGCGCCCAGTCGAAGGAGGCGATTCGGGCGGCCATCGCCGAGATGCATCGGTGGGGGCTCACCGGTATCCACGACGCGGGGGCCAGCGCGCAGACCCTCGAACTCTACGAGGAGTTGGGCCGTGAGGGGGCGCTCCGCATCCGGCTTTACGCGATGATCTCCGACCACGGACCGACGCTCGAGGCGTGGTTCCGCCGCGGACCGCAGAGCGGACTGTACGACGGCACGCTCTGGGTGCGGTCCATCAAGCTCTACCAGGACGGTGCGCTCGGGTCGCGCGGTGCGGCGCTCCTGGAGCCTTACTCCGATGACGCCGCGACAACCGGGCTGCTCGTCTCGGCCCCGGCGCATATCCGCGAGGTCGCGGACCGCGCGCTACGCGCCGGGTTCCAGGTGAACTCCCACGCGATCGGCGACCGCGGGAACCGGCTCGTCCTCGACGCGTACGCGGCGGCGCTCGCGGCGCGCCCGACGGCGGATCACCGCTTCCGCGTGGAGCACGCGCAGATCCTCCACAGCGACGACATCCCGCGCTTCGCGGCGCTGGGCGTGATCCCGAGCATGCAGGCCTCTCACCAGACGAGCGACATGTACTGGGCCGGGACGCGGCTCGGCGACACGCGCCTCCGCGGGGCGTACGCGTGGCGCTCGCTCCTCGACGCAGGGAGCATCATCCCGAACGGGTCCGATTTCCCGGTCGAGTACGTGAATCCGCTCATCTCCTTCAAGGCGAGCGTCTCGCGGCAGGATGCGCGCGGCTGGCCCGCCGGCGGTTGGTACCCGGAACAGCGGATGACGCGCGACGAGGCGCTGAAGTCGATGACCCTCTGGCCTGCGTACGCGGCGTTCCAGGAGCAGGAGCTCGGCTCCCTCACCGTCGGCAAGCGCGCCGATTTCGTCATCCTCGATCAGGACATCCTGCGCATCCCCGATGCCCTGCTGCCGCGGACACAGGTGATCTCGACCTGGGTGGGCGGCGTACGGGTGTACGAGCGGCGCTGACCCGTGCCCACGATGCGCGTCGTCTCCCTCCTCCCGGCTGCGACCGAGATGGTGTCGGAGCTGGGGGCGATCGATCTGCTCGTCGGTGTCACGCACGAGTGCGACCACCCGGAGACGGTGCGCCAACTGCCGCGGATGACCGCGACGGCGATCGATGTGTCCACGGATGCCGCGGCGGTCGACGCGCAGGTGCGGGCGGCAGCGGCCGCCGGGGCCCCGCTCTTCGCGCTCGACGCGGTCGCCCTGAGCAGCGCACGTCCCGACCTCATCCTCACCCAGGCGCTCTGCGACGTCTGTGCAGTCGCTGAAGGCGATGTGCGGGCGATCGCCGCACAGTGCGACCCGGCCCCGACGCTGATCACCCTCTCCGCGACGACGCTCGACGGTGTCCTCGAGGACGTTGCCCGGGTCGGTGCGGCGATCGGTCGCGACGGCGCGGCCGCCGCATGGCGCGAGGCAGCGACCGCCCGGATGCGACGGGTCCACGAGACGCTGAAGGCGGCGTGTGCGCCACGGCCACGCGTCGCCGTGATCGAGTGGGGTGACCCGCTCTACGCCGCCGGCCACTGGACGCCGGAGATGGTACGCCGCGCCGGCGGGATCGACGTGCTCGCGACACCGGGGGCGCACTCGGTTCCCGTGGCACTCGACGCGATCCGCGCGGCCGACCCCGAATTGATCCTCGTCGCGCCCTGCGGGTATGACCTCCCACGGGCGATCACGGAGGCGCACCGCCTGCGCGATCTTCCCGGATGGGCCTGGGCGCGTGACCGCCGCTGGGGGGCGCTCGACGCCAACGCCCTGCTCAGCCGTCCGGGCCCACGCCTGATCGACGGGATCGAGGCCATCGCGCACGCGGTGGCCCCGACGCTCCTCCCGTCACCGCCGACCGACCATCTCGCCCTCCTCTCCTGACCCGACCGATGCTGACCCCCTCCGCCGTCGCCTTCCTGAAGCGCCTGCTCGATACCCCCGGTCCCTCCGGCTACGAGGCCGCCGCCGCCAAGGTCTGGCGCGAGGAAGCCACGACCTTTGCCGCCGACGTCACCGCCGACGTCCACGGCAATTCGATGGCCGTGGTGAATCCCGGTGGAGCGCCGACGATCATGCTCGCCGGCCACATCGACGAGATCGGTGTCATCGTCACCTACATCGATGACGACGGCTACGTGCACATCGGCCCGATCGGCGGGTGGGACCCGCAGGTCCTCGTGGCGCAGCGCATCCGCTTCCTCGGACGCGGCGGTGAGGTGATCGGCGCGGTGGGCAAGAAGCCGATCCACTTGATGAAGCCGGAGGACCGCGAGAAGGCGTCGAAGATGACCGACCTCTGGGTCGACATCGGCGCAACGACGCGCGCCGAGGCGGAGGCGGTGCTCGCGATTGGGGATGCGGGGGTGATCGATCAGCGCACGGTGGACTTCCCCAACGATCGCGTCGTCTCCCGCTCGATCGATGACCGGATTGGTGCCTTCGTGGTCCTCGAGGCGCTCCGCCGCTACGCCGCCGACCCCGGCGAGGCGCGGGTGGTCGCGGTGGCGACGACGCAGGAGGAGATCGCGTATATGGGCGGCGGCGCACGCGTCGCGGGCGAGCGCGTGAACCCCGCCATGGCGATCGTCGTCGACGTCACCTTCGCCACGGACCACCCGGGCATCGAGAAGAAGGAACTCGGCCACTCCCCGCTCGGGAGCGGGCCGGTGCTCACACGCGGCTCAGTGATCTCCCCCGTCGCCTTCCGCATCCTACGCGACGCGGCGGAGGCGCTCCACGTGCCCTTCACCCTGCACGGCCAGGGGCGCGCGACGAGCACGGACGCCGACGCGATCCACCTCGCGCGACACGGCGTCGCCACCGCGCTCGTCTCCGTCCCGAACCGCTATATGCACTCCCCGAACGAGATGGTGAGCCTGGTCGACCTCGACCACGCGGCGACGCTGATCGCCGGCGCCTGCCGCGCCGTCACGGCCGCGACGGACTTCACTGCGCGCTGAGGCCCCGGCTCGCGCGCCCGATGGCACACGGGCTCAGTCGGTGACGGTGGGGAGGTCCGAGACGGTGGGTCGGCGGCGCGCGGCGGTGAGAATCGCACCGGCGGCGTCACGCACCGCCGGATCGGGATCGCTGCGGAGCGCCTCGAGCGTCGTCATCCCCGCGGGTACCCGTGCGACGGCGAGCGCGCGGCACGCCTGGACGCGATGCGCGGCGGTCGCCGCATCGGGGTGACGCCCGGCCCCGTTCGCCGCCTCGATGAGCAGCTCGACCCCATCCGCCGAGGCGGTAGCGCCGAGCAGGTCGATCGCCGCCGCCCAGAGCGCTGGCTCCGGCTCGCCGTCCACGATCGCGCGCAACCGCAGCACCAGGTCGTCGGGCCGACGGCGCCCGAGCACGGCGAGGGCGCGGGCGCGGACGACGGGGGCCCCATCGACGAGCGCGGTGGTGACGGTGTTCAGTGCGGAAGGGGTCTCGATCATCCCCAACGCGCTCACAACGGCCGCCCGCGCGAGAAGGTCGGGGTGGCCAAGGGCACCGGTGAGGATGACCTCGGCGGTCGCGTCGCCGAGCGCCCCGAGGAGGGCGGCCGCCTCGCGAAGCGCAAGATCGCGGCCGTCCATCGCGATCTCCTCGAGGGCCTCGTGCGCGCGCCCGTGCGCGCGGAGCGCGGTGAGCGCCCCCGGCACCGACTCCGGTGACGCGGCGGTGAGGCAGGAGGTGACGAGCGCCGCCGCGCCGTCGACGCCGGCGCGCGCGAGGACGAGATCGATCCGCGCCGCTTCCGCCTCGTCGAGCGGGAGACGCCTCAGACCGGCGAAATGCCGCAGGAGCGGCGCGGTGGCGGCCTGCGCGAACGCCTCGCCGAGCCGGCGGAGCCGCGCCGCGCCGTCGGAGGCCCCCACGGAGCGCGTCTCGAGCACGACGAGCGCGACGAGTCCGTCCAGCGCGTCAGCATCGCGCCCCTCACGGCCGGCGAGACCCGTCGCCCACCCGATGGCGTCGACGGCGGCACGGAATCCGTCGTCGTCGATGCTCGCGTCGTAGGCGGCGAGGGCATTGGCGAGTGCGACGTCGGCGGGGACCGGCAGCTCCACCGTCCCCGTCGACCGGAGCGGCTCCGCGCGGACACGACGCACCTTCGTGACGGAGGCCATCGCGCGGGAGGCGCGGCTCGCCCGTGGCATCGCCCGCGAGAGGCGCGGCACCGGCGCGACGGTGCCATCGGCGGCGGTGGGCTCGGGAAGGGCCGGCAGCGCCGTGGAAGCGCGCGCGGCCGCCGCCGCGAGCGGCTGCAGCTGCTCGGTCGGCCGCGCCGGCGTCAGCATCGGTGCCCCGCCGACGGTCAGGCGCGTCGCGCTCAGCGGCGTCTCGACGACCTGCGGCGTCGGAATCCGGAAGATCGCCCCGGAGGCGCGACGGTCCCGCTCGGTCGTCAGCGGTGCGAACTCGGCGTCCACCGCGCGGAAGGTCCGCGGGATCGCGACCGGATCGAGCACCGCGGCGCGCGCCGCGAAGGTCCGTGCCGGATCATCGCCCGACGGCTCCGCGGCGAGGAGACGCGCGAGCTCCAGGATGTCCGCCATCACGGTGTCGGGCGTGAGCGAGAGCGACTCGACACCGTACGCCTGCAGACGCGAGGCCAGCAGCGGGAGGTCGACCGGCGTCTCCGCGACGACGACCCCCTCAGCATCGACCCGGAGCGTGGTCCCCTCGGTCCCAAGCGATCGCACCACCGCCGTCGCCGCCGCGCGATGCGCGAGCACCGCCGCCGGCTCGCGCACGAGCCGATCCACGAGCTCGGCGAACCGCCGGGCGCAGGCGAGGGCTGGAAGGTCGGTCTCGGACAGTGGGGGTCTCGCGGCGAAGGGACCTCGGATAAGATACGCGCGCGACCCCACCCGTACCCCACGCGATGCCCCTGCACGTCTGGTCGAGCGCGCACTACGTGATCCCGCTGCCCGAGGGGCATCGGTTCCCCATCGCGAAGTACGCCCTCCTGCGCGACGCCGTCCTCGCGGCGGGGATCGCATCGCCCGCGACGCTGCACGACCCCCACCGGCTCGCGCCCGAGGACGCGGCGCGCACCCACACCGCGGCCTACCTCGAGCGGCTCCTCGCCGGGACGATGCCCATCGCCGAGCAGCGCGCGCTGGGATTCCCGTGGAGCGCGGGCCTCGTCGAACGGTCGCTCCGCGCGAGCGCCGGTACCCTGGAGGCGGCGCGACACGCGCTCGACCACGGCATCGCGATGAACCTCGCCGGCGGCACGCACCACGCCTTCGCGACCCACGGCGAGGGGTTCTGCGTCCTGAATGACGTCGTGATCGCGCTCCGCGCGCTCCGTGAGGAGGGGCGTGTCGGGCGCGTCGCCGTCGTCGACCTCGACGTCCATCAGGGGAATGGCACGCACGCCCTCTGCGCCGACGACCCCGACACCTTCACCTTCTCGATGCATGGCGGGCGGAACTACCCCTTCCGCAAGGTGCCCGGCACACTCGACATCGAACTCGACGACCGCACCGGCGACGCCGTCTACCTCGATCGCCTCGCCGCCGCGCTGCCGCGCGTGCTCGCCGCCGCCCGCCCCGCCCGGGGGTTCTACCACGCCGGCGCCCCCCCGCCCGCGGGGGACTCGCACGGCCGCCGCCGCC
>JBMTAR010000081.1:0-9075 GCA_049428925.1 Gemmatimonadaceae bacterium | reverse complement strand
GGCGAGATGACGGGGGCGGAGTGGTACGCCACGATCTATGCGTTCGCCGAGTCGCCGCGGACGCCGCAGGTGCTCTGGGCGGGCTCAGACGACGGCCGGATCCACGTCTCGCGCGACGGTGGCACGACCTGGCAGGATGTCACGCCGCCTGCGTATGGAACCTTCACGCGCACCGCGCACATCGACCCGTCGCCCTTCGATCCAGCGACGGTGTATGTGGCCGCGAACCGCTATCAGCAGGATGACTTCGCCCCGTATCTCTGGAAGAGCAGCGACTACGGCCGCACCTGGACGCGGATCGTGAACGGGATCCCGCGGAACGCCTACACGCGCGTGGTCCGCGAGGACCCGATGCGGCGCGGCCTCCTGTACGCGGGCACGGAGCTCGGGGTCTGGGTCTCCTTCGATGACGGCGCCGCGTGGCAGCCACTCCAGCTCAACCTGCCGCGGGTCAGCGTCCGCGACCTGAAGGTGCACGGGAACGATCTGATCGCCGCGACGCACGGCCGCGCGTTCTGGGTGCTGGATGACCTCTCGCCGCTCCGGCAGCTCGCCGACAGCGTGACCCGCCGCGCGGCGCATCTCTTTCAGCCGGCGCGCGCGATCCTCTGGGAGGGCGCGAGCGGTGGGAACGGGACCGGGGAGAATCCGCCCTCGGGCGCGCTGATCGACTTCTGGCTCCGCGAGGTCCCGAGCGGCCCTGTCACCCTCGAGATCTTCGACGCGCAGGGGGAGCGGCTCCGCCGTTTCACCTCCGCCGACTCCGCGGAGGTCGACGACGCCCTCGCCTACGCACCGGCGGATTCCATCGTGCCCACGCGCCGCGGGAGCAATCGGTTCGTGTGGAATCTTCGACTCCCGGGGATCCGGAAGTTGCCGAACACGGTGATCGACTACGGCACGACGCGGGGCCCCGTCGTACCGCCGGGGACGTACACCGTGCGCCTCACCGTGGGGGCGGACACGTTGGCGCGGACCGTGCAGGTGGTCGCCGACCCACGCGTCACCTCGAGCACCGCCGACCTCGTCGCGCAGTATCAGGCCGCCCGGCGCGCCGTGGACCGCGTGAACGATGTGGTCGATGCCGTGAAGCGGGTGGAGGACCTCCAGCGACAGATCGACGACCGGATCGGCCGTCTCGAGGGCGGGCCGGCCGTGGATTCGGCCAAGGCGGTGCGGGCGCGTCTGGAGGCGGTGCGGGAGGAGTTGTACGAGGTCGGATGCCACGTGGACCAGTGCACCCTCGACATGCCGACGAAGCTCTACAACAAGCTCATCACGTTGAACATGCAGGTGCAGTCGGGGGCGTATGCCCCGACGCGGCAGCACGGGGAGATCTACGACACCCTGAACGGGCAGTTCGAGCGCCAGCTCGAGCGGCTGCGGCAGGTGGAGGGGGACGGCCTCGAGCGGCTGAACGGACAGCTGCGGGAGCGCGGACTGCCGACGGTGCACCTGCCGACGCCGAAGCCGATCGCGTGAGGGCTGCTACCGGCCTCTGAACGCCCCCTCAACCTCCCCCGCCACGGCATCCACCGGCGTGATCCGGTAGAGGCGGGTGAGGGTGCCACCGGCGGTCAACCGCCAGCGCTCCGCGCCGGTGGACGACACTTCGATCGCCGTGATCGGCCCTGTCGATCCATTCTGTCCCTGCAACATCCCGAAGAGCATCAGGGTCCGCCCATCGTCGGTGCGGCGCGCTGAGCCGACGAGGGCGGCGTAGATGTCCGGCGTAGGCCGATGCTGCCAGACCCGCGTCGCGCGGCGGGCGATGGTATCGATGCCGAATTCGATGGCACGGGAATAGGGCACACCTGGCCGCTCCCACCCATTGTCGAAGATCAGGACCCGGCCCGGCGTCGGCTCCGTCACGTAGTGCTGTCCGAGGAAGACATCCGCCGAGTCGATGGCCAGCGTCCCGGTGGGACCGCCCAGGCGCCACTCGATCCGCGAGAAGTCCGGGGCGATCGAGATCACGTGGTCCGCGTTCCGCAGCGACATCAGGACGTTGCCGCGCGGGCCGTAGCTGATCGCGTTGCCGTGCAGCCAGTTCCCGGGCACCGAGCGTGAGCCGCGCAGCGTGTTCCAGTCGAGTTCGGTGAACGCGCTCCAGCGCTGCGTCACCGCGCCGGTCTCCGGCACCCACTCCCAGAGCGCCTCACCGACGATCGAATCCACGCCGACCACGCGCGTCTCGTTCGCGATGAAGAGCAGGGTGTTCTGCGGGGTCGCGATCACGTCGTGATGGATGCGGCCGTACGCCGTCGGCGCGCCGGTCGCGGGATGCGGCAGCGTCCGCACCGTGCTTCCGTCGATGCGCTGCTCCACGAGTCCCTTCACCGGATCGAGCAGGACGTAGGTCCCCGACGCACGACGCGTCGCGCCGAAGAGCGAGCCGACCACGGGGAGGTGCCCCACGATCTCGCCATCCTCCACTATCAGAAGCCCACCGAGGCCACCGCTCGCGCCGACGATCTCGATGAGCTGCACCGGATGGCTCGGCGTCCCGGTCGCGGTGAAGGTCGCGGCGAAGAGCGCGGACGGCATCGCCGGCACCGTGAAGGTCGTGCGCCGCACGGGCGCCGACGTCTCACCCTCGGCGACGGCCTCCAGCGTGTACGTCCGACGCTGCCGGAGCCGTGGCACGAGGAACCGATGCTCCGCGAGGACGCTGTCGCTCACCAGCGTGAGGACCTTCGTTCCCTCGGCGCCCCAGGTGACGCGGGCCGGCGCCGGGCGGGAGAGCCGGACCGTCACGACACGCGCGAGGGCGTTCGCGACCGTGGTATCGATCGTGATCGCCTCGACCGTCGTCACATCCGAGGCCGGCGACGTCAGCGCATCGCAGGCGGCGAACAGGAGCGGGAGCGCGCGCAGGAGCCATCGCCGCATCAGAGCACCCCGGGGATGAGCCACCAGGTGCGCGCACGGTACGCGGCCCACCCGGCGTGCCGCGCGAGCGAGGCCTCCTTCATCACCATGTTCACCGCGAAGACTCCGCCCCAGACCCAGAGCAGGACGACCGCGGGAATCCAATGCCACGCGACGAGAGCGAAGCTGCCGTAGATCATCATCTCGCCAAGGTAGTTCGGGTGTCGGATGTATCGGTAGACACCGTCGGTGATGAGGCCCGGGCGGACCCGCAGCGTGAAGAACTTCTGCGCGTCCGCGACGACCATCAGCACGCTCCCGAGGAGACAGAGCAGCACGCATCCCGCGAGCCACACGCTGGAAGGGAGCGGGTAGATCGGTGCGACGCGATGCGAGATCAGGAGCCACCCGGCCAGCCAATACGGGCCCAGGACAAGCGCGAAGGCCGCAAGCCCTCCGCCGACCGTGATGGGGACACGCCACCGTGGGTCTGGAAACGCGAAATCTTTCAGCAGCCAGACAAGGCCGTAGCCGCCGTGCAGTGCCAGATAGGTCCAGGCAGCGGGCGTCGGCGTGCCGTAGTACCACATCAGCAGCGCCAGAACCGGAAGCGTCCCCCCCTTCTGGAGATTGATGACCGTCGAGAGCCGCCACGGGCGGGGACCGCCGAAGAGATCCTCGGAGCAGTACCGAGTGACGCGCTGCAGTGTCATGGCCCAGCGGGGACCCACCGCGGTCATAGGAGCGCGGCGGCCACCACGGTCAGCAAGAGCCCCCCGAGGATGATCACGAGGAGGCGGATGCCCGCGTACAGCTTCGCGACGTCGGCGAACTTGGCCTGGTTGATGCGACCGAGGATGAGCAGCTGGTCCGCGAGCTCCGCGTTGATGCTGTCCTGCCGCATCTCATCCCAGAGACGGCGTATCGTCCCGGCGTCCCGCGGAGCGACATCTCCATAAAAGAGGACGCGCGCCGTCGCCCCCGGCGTGACAGAGGTCGGAAGGCTCTCGGGCGCCGGCGGCGGCGCGAGCCGCGGACGTAGCACCGAGATGGCGTGCCAGAGGTGGTAGAAGGTCAGGACCACATAGGCGGCGAGCTCCACCTGCACGAGCCGGCCCCAGAGGCCGAACCGCGGCAGGACACCCGGGCCGGCCTGCACCGCGACGAAGAGCAAGACGCCATTGAGGACGCTGATGATCACGAGGGCGAACCGCACCTTCTTGTCGGCGAGTTCGATGAGGTCCTGCGACTGCCGGATCGCGTCGTTCATCACGCGATACCGCTGCGACGGCTCAAGCAACCCGCGCTCGGCCTCCAGCCGCCGGCGGTCCTTCTCGCGGCGCTTCAGCTCTTCGACATCGTCGGTCGGGACGGGCGGCGTCACGGGGTCCATTGCCGGGAAAGCTACCGGTGGCGGCGTGGTCCGCCAGCCGCCCTCGCACGCAGGGTCAACGCGCCCGGCGGAACGTCAGGCCGAGGACCAGCTGCCGCGGCAAGCCGGGCTCGTAGACGAGCGGCGCGCCGGCGGCGTAGTCCGGATTGATGAAGGCGCTGCCGATGAAGCGGCGATCGGTGAGGTTCTCGACGGCGAGGGTCGCACGCGCGCTGACCCCGGCCGGCAGGACACGCTCGCCCGCGAGCGCGGCACGGTAGACCGTGAACGCGGGGACCGGGACGAGATTGCGATCGTCGGCGACGTGGTCACCCAGATGCTGGGCACCCACCTCGACGCCGAGCCACGGGAGCAGGGGCGGCCGCCAGACGAGGGCGGCATTGACCACGCGCCCAGGCAGCCCCGCCACGGCATTCCCATCGAGGATGACGCTCCCACCGGGGGTACCGAGGTAGGTCGAATCCACCCGATAGCGATCGTAGACGTTGCGCGAGAAGGTGCCGGAGAATCGGGCCGACAGCCCCGCGGCGAGCTCGGCGTCGATCGCGAGCTCGACCCCACGACGTGTCACCTCTCCAGCGGTGAGGTAGAAACGACCCCCGTTGTACGGCACCGGCTCACCGCGGACCTGCGTGTGGTAGAGCGCCGCATCGAGACTGAGCCCGCGGAGCGACCCGTCGCCCACGGCGATATACCGCCGCATCCCCGCCTCGACCGTGCGTGAGAGAATCGGGTCGAGCAGGGGATTCAACGCCGTCACCGGCGTCGGGAGACCGACGACGGGGGGATCGGTCTCGTTCCCCGCCGGCGCCTCGATGCCACGCCCAAAGCTCGCATAGACGGTGCCACCCCCGATGCGCCACGAGAGCCCCGCCCGCGGCGTGACCTGCGTGAACCGGCGGCGATCATCGAGCGTGGGCGCGATGAAATCCCGGTAGAAATACCCGATGTCGTCGTACCGGGCGCCGAGCAAGAGCGTGACGCGCTCCCCGAGACCGATCTCATCCTGCACGAAGAGTCCCGCGTTCTGCGCGCCCTCCCCCTTGTTCGCGGTGAGGGTGGTGCCTCGCGTCGCGCCGGGCCCGAGCGTGTAGAACTGAATCGCGCCGTCCTGGAACGCGAAGTCCCCACCCACGCGGATCCGGTGCATCAGCCCGCCGCGCTCGAGGCGGCCACCCCACGAGAGACTGCCGCCCGTGTGCACCCGCGTGAAGTCGCGGAACGTGTTCCGCTCGGACCGCTGGAGCACCTTCGGATTCACGAACAGCATCGCGCTCACATCCTGCGTCGCGCCGATGGGCTGGTCGAGCGTCAGGCCAAGGCGCATCAGGCGATTGTATCGGCGCTCGTCTCTGGCGGCGTAGGTCGCGTTCGCCTGCGACGGATCTGCATCCACCTGTGCCGGGGTGAGCGGCCCGGGGATCCGGAAGAGGTTGCCGGCGGCGGCGAGCTGCATCCCGAGGCGCCCCCCGTGCGGGAGCGGGGCCATCGCGCCGCCGACCATCTGGGTGCGCGAAGCATCCGAGTGATCACGCCATCCCGCGAAGGTGGTGCGGGTCAGCGCGCCCCACACCTTGCCGTCACCGAGCGCGATGCCTCCACGGACGACCGCCCGCTGCAGCCCGAAGCCGCCGCGCTGCGTCGTCACTTCGCCGAACCGACGATCAAACGCCGGCATCGAACTGAGACTGACGATGCCCCCAGCGGCGTTGCCGTACGCCGCGCTCCCGTTCGAGCGGAGCACCTCGATGCGCTCGATTGTGGCGAGATCGATCTGGTCGAAGGCCGTCCGCCCGTCTGGTTCGGTCTCGGGGATGCCGTCGAGAAGGACGCGAATGCCCCGCGACGTGCCAGCATTCGAGCGGTCCCCCGCCCCGCGGGCACCAAACCCCCGGATGGTGAGACGGATGTCGTGGGTCCCGTACCGGCTCAGCGCCACCATGCCAGGCACGTTCGCGAGTGCCTGATCGAGGCCCAACCCTGAGCGGCCGGCCCAGCGGTCGACGCTCACCACGCTGACAGCGAACGGCACGCGGGTGAGGCTCTGCGGCTCGCGCGAAGCCGTCACCACCACCGTCTCGAGTCGCCGGGAGGTGTCGGGGGCGGTCGCCTGTGATCCGACCGCCAGCACGGGGACGAAGGTCAGCGCGGCCGCACAGCGCCAGACGGAGGAAAGGAGGGGGGAGAGCATATGCAGAGGGAATCTAACGACCTCTACGCCCCACCCTCAGCCAGCGTTGTCCCGTCCGCCACAGCGATGCCCCCACCGGGCCGCGACGGCGCCGGCGCGATATGTTCTGCCTGACCCGTCCTCTCACCTCGACACGGACCGCCCGATGCGGACTCGCCACCTCGCAGCGCTCTCGCTGCTCGTCACCGCTGCCTGCGCCCCTGGCGCACGCGTCGCCCCCGCCCCGACCGCCGACACGTCGTACGACGTCGTCATCGAGAACGGCCGCATCGTCGACGGTACCGGGGCGGCGTGGTACCACGGCGACCTCGCCATCCGCGGGGACCGCATCGCGACGATTGGCCCGCGCGGGGCGTTCCGGTCCGCGACCGTCCGCCAGCGGGTCGACGCCGCCGGCCTCGTCGTCGCGCCGGGGTTCATCGACATCCAGGCGCACAGCATCGCGCACTATATGGCTGGCGATGGCCGCGCCCTCTCGATGGTGACGCAGGGAATCACGACCGCGATCCACGGCGAGGGGACCTCGCTCGGGCCCGTCAACGACCACATCCTCGCCGCCGAGTCGGACACCGCGACACGGCGTGTGCTCGAGCGCTTCCGCGGCCCGCACGGCTTCGGCGCCTGGCTCGAGTACATGGTCGGACGTGGCGCGGCGCAGAATGTCGGGTCGTTCGTGGGCGACGGGACGCTCCGCGTCTACGCCAAAGGCGAGGAGGCTGGCCCGCTCTCCCCGGCTGAGCGCGACACCGCACGCGCCGCGATGGCCCGCGCGATGGAGGACGGCGCCTTCGGCCTCGCGAGCGCGCTCATCTACCCGCCGAACACCTACGCCAGCACGGAGGAGCTCGCCGACGCCGCGCGCGCGATGGCGCCCTACGGCGGCGTCTACATCACGCACATGCGCAGCGAGGGGGACAAGTTCCTCGAGGCGATCGACGAGGCGCTCCGGATCGGGCGCGAGGGGGGCGTCCCAGTCGAGATTTATCACCTGAAGGCGAGCGGCCCGCGGAACTGGCCCAAGATGCCGCTGGCCATCGCAAAGATCGATTCCGCACGCGCGGCCGGGCAGGACGTGCAGGCCAACATGTACCTCTATCCGGCGGGCGGGAACTCATTCGCGAGCTGCATCCCGCCGAAGTACGCGGCCGGCGGACGCCTCCTCGAGAACCTGCGGAATCCGGCCCTCCGCGCGACGATGGTCGCGGAGATGCACGCGATGGACGCGGGCTACGAGAACCTCTGCGAGATCGCGACGCCGTCGAACGTGATGGTGACCGGCTTCACCAAACCGCACCTCCAGCGCTTCGAGGGGAAGCGCCTCGCCGAAATCAGCGCCGCCCTCGGCAAGGACTGGGCGGAGACGATCATCGACCTCAACGTCGAGGAGGAGCTGGGCCTCGGCGAGATCCTCTTCCTGATGAGCGAGGAGAACATGCGGCTGCAGCTCCGGCAGCCATGGATGAAGTTCGGGACCGATGCCGGCTCGCAGGACCCAGCGACCGCACGCGGGATGACCCACCCGCGCGCCTACGGCAACTTCCCGCGGGTCTTCGCCCGCTACGTCCGCGAGCAGCAGGTGCTCACGCTGGAGGACGCGGTGCGGAAGGCCTCCTCCGCGGTGGCCACACGTCTCTCGCTCACCGACCGCGGCGTGCTCAAGGTGGGGCTCAAGGCCGACGTGATTGTCTTCGACCCCGCGACCATCACCGACCACGCGACCTTCGAGCGCCCGCACCAGCTCTCCACGGGCGTACGCGACATGTTCGTCAACGGTGTCGCCGTACTGCGCGATGGCGCGCACACCGGGGCGAAGCCGGGTCAGGTGGTGCGCGGGCCCGGGTATCGCCCGTGAGGCCGCTGTGAGGGTCGTGGCCGGCGCCTTCGCCGGCCGCACGCTCGCCTCCCCGAACGACTTCCGCGTCCGCCCGACGGCGGAGCCCGTCCGCGCGGCGCTGCTCGACCTCCTCGCGGCCGACCTCGCGGGCGCGAGCGTCCTCGACCTGTTCGCGGGGACCGGGGCGCTTGGCATCGAGGCGATCTCCCGAGGCGCGCGGCGCTGCGACTTCGTCGAGACGCGTCCCGCGAGCCTGGCCGCCCTTAAGTCGAACGTCACGCGGTTCCGGCTCAAGGACCGCTCCCGGACCTTCAAGCGGGATGCGCTTCCCTTCGCCGCCGCGCTGGGAACCGGCGCCTACGACCTCGCCTTCGCGGATCCGCCGTACGAGTCACGCATGCTCGACCGTGTGATCGACCACTGGCGGGCGACGGCTTTCGCCCCGGTGCTCGCGGTCGAGCACGCGCGCACACACCCGCTCCCGCCCGGGGCGGTCACGCAGGTCTTCGGCGACACGGCGGTGACGATCTACCGCGCGCCGCGGGCCATCAGCGGCTGAGCGCGGGAACGATCAACCACGCGCTGCCCACCGTCAGCGGCTGAGCGCGGGGACCGTCGTCGGCGGTCGGCGATGGTGCGTCGCCTGCTCGTAGGCGTATGCGAAGCCGAGCAGCTTTCCCTCGCTCCAGGGCCGCCCGAGGAACTCGAGTCCTGCCGGGAGCCCCTCGGGGGAGAACCCCATCGGCACGGTGAGGGCGGGCCAGCCGAGTGACGGGCTCAGTCCGC
>JBMTAR010000080.1:0-9180 GCA_049428925.1 Gemmatimonadaceae bacterium | reverse complement strand
ATTTTCCTTCAGGTATCGCTGTTAAAACAGATAAAGATACATATTGGATTAAAGATGGTAAAAGATACAGATTGATTTCGGATAGGGCCGCCCAGTCTTGGTGCTTTACTACGGTATTGGCAACTGAGGCATGAACTCGAGCGCCTGGAAGGTCGGATTGAGGACCCACTTCCCCTCGACGCGGCCGACCCGCACGCCGGCGATCGGGCCGAAGAAGGGGATCTTGCTCGCATTCAGCGCGAACGAGGTCGCCAGGAGGCCGAGCATGTCGGCGTCGTTCTCCTGGTCCGCCGAGATGACGCTGACGAAGACCTGCACCTCGTTCTGGAACCCCTCCGGGAAGAGGGGACGGATCGAGCGGTCGATGATGCGCGCGGAGAGGATCTCCTCATCACGCGGACGCCCCTCACGCTTGATGAACCCGCCGGGGATCTTCCCCGCGGCGTAGGTCTTCTCGCGGTACTCGACCGTGAGCGGGAAGAACGGGAGGGTGCTGCGCTTGGGGCTGACGGTCACCGCGGCGAGCACCATGGTGTCGCCGAACTGGACGAGGGCGGAGCCGGCAGCCTGCTTCGCCATGCGGCCGGTCTCGATGACGAGACGGCGGCCCGCGAAGGTCCGCTCGAGACGATGCATCATATCTGGGATATCCTGACGGTTGCACGAAGCGCGCGATCCGCGGGGTGCGGTCGCGCGCTCGTGTGGTGGAGTCGCTTAATAGCGGAGGCCGAGGTCGGCGATGATCTTGCGGTACGAATCGACGTCGGTGCGCTTCAGGTAGTCGAGGTGCCGCCGCCGCTTGCCGACCATCTTGAGGAGGCCCCGACGGCCGTGGTGGTCCTTGCGGTGGATCCGGAAGTGCTCGGTGAGGTAGTTGATCCGCTCGGTGAGCACCGCGATCTGCACCTGGGAGGACCCGGTATCGGTCCCATGCTGGCGATGCTTCTCGATCGCCGACGACTGTTCAAACGCCATTCCGAAAGTGTCCTTGCCTGCGGTCCGCAGCGCGTTGAGAAATGCCGATTTTGTTGTAGCAACGGAACTTAGAACGGGCGCCGGATGATGTAAAGGGCTCCCCGCCCTCTCGCATCGCATGGAGTTGACATACCTTGCAATGCAAGGTATAGTACCGCTAGGTATCAACCCCAGAGACCGCCATGGACCTCAGCAAGGACCTCGTCGCCGCTTCCTCCACGCCGTTCGTCCTCTCCATCCTCGCGGAGGGCGACAGTTATGGATACGCCATCCTGCGGCGCGTCCGCGAACTCTCCGGCGGCGAAATCGAATGGACGGACGGGATGCTCTACCCCGTCCTCCACCGCTTGGAACGCCTCGGTCACATCGAAGCCCGCTGGGAAGTCGCCGAAACAGGCCGCCAGCGGAAGTACTACCGACTCACCAAGGACGGACGGGACCACCTGGCCGTCGAGCGGCGACAGTGGCAGGCCGTCGACGCCGCGCTCCGCGGCATCTGGCAACTGCAGGCCGCCCCCCGCTTCGCCTGACGCGGCCTCCACCGCGCGTCTCGCGCCCCGCAGGCCGGGTGCACCCGACGCCCCCGATTCCTCACCCCCGAACCTCTCCCTCTCCCGATATGAACGACGCCAAGGCTTCCGTCGAATCCCTCGAACCGCAGATCGACCGCTGGCGCGACTATCTCCGCCGACGGCAGACGGTCCACGCCGTCGACGTCGCCGAGCTCGAAGATCACCTGCGCGAGGTCATCGCGAACCTCATCGACGGTGGCCTCGCCCCCGACGAAGCGTTCCTCGTCGCCGTGAAGCGCCTGGGCGCCATCGACGCGCTCTCGCGTGAGTTCGCTCGTGAGCACTCGGAGCGACTTTGGAAGCAACTCATCGCCCTGCCCGGCAGCACCATCCCACAGCGGTTGCGTCACGAGCCGCTCGTCGCCCTCGGACTCGCCGTCGCCGCTGGCCTCCTGATCAAAGTCCCGGCCCTCTTCGGGCTCGACCTCGATGCCGACGGCGGGTTCTACGCGCGAAACGCCGCGCTCTTCATCCTGCCCCTCCTGACCGCGTATTTCGCGTGGAAACGCGACCTCTCGATTCTCGCCCTTCGCCTGCCCCTCGCGATGTTCGTGGGCGCTGCGCTCGCCGCGAATCTTCCGAGCTTCTCTCCGGGCGGGGCGACCGAACCCCTTGTGGCACTGCACCTTCCCGTCGCGCTCTGGCTCGCCGTCGGCATCGCGTACGCCGGCACGCGGTGGCGGGAGGTCGCCGGACGGATGGACTTCGTCCGCTTCTCCGGTGAACTCTTCATTTACTTCGTCCTCATCGCGCTCGGCGGCGGGGTCCTCCTCGGCACCTCCGCGGGGATCTTCACCTCGATCGGCGTCGACATCGAGCCCTTCATGGAGCAGTGGGCGCCCTCCCTCGTCCTCGGCGCGATCATGGTCGCCGCGTGGCTCGTCGAAGCGAAGCAGAGCGTGATCGAGAACATGGCCCCCGTGCTGACGACGCTCTTCACCCCCCTCTTCACCATCGCCCTCGTGCTCTTCCTCGGCACCGTGGCGTGGACGGGACGCGGCATCGCGATCGAGCGCGACATGCTGCTCGTCTTCGACCTCCTCCTCCTCCTCGTGGTCGCGCTCCTGCTCTACACCTTCTCAGCTCGCGACCCGCAGCGGCGCGTCGGGCTCTTCGACCGCGCACAGCTCGCGCTGATCCTCGCCGCACTCGCCGTCGACGTGCTCGCCCTCTCGGCGATGTTGCTGCGCATCAGCGGGATGGGCGTCACCCCCAATCGCGTCGTCGCACTCGGACTGAATGCGATGCTCCTCGTGAATCTCGGCGGCGCCGCCATCCTGCAGCTGCGGTTCGTCTCCGGCGGGACGTCCTTCGCCACGCTCGAGCGGTGGCAGACCAGCTTCCTCCCGGTCTACGGCGGCTGGGCCGCCTTCGTCGCGGCGTGGCTCCCGGCACTCTTCAGCTACCGCTGAGGATCACCACCCGAAGAATCCGCCAAGCATCCGCTTCAGATCGTTGAACGTCACGAAGAGGAAGAGGGTCCCGATCGCCGCGAGACCGATCCGCGCATACCACTCCTTCACCACCAGCGGCAGCGGCCGCCGGTACGCCGTCTCCGCGATCTGCAGAAGAATCTGACCGCCGTCGAGCAGCGGAATCGGCAGCAGATTGAGGACGGCGAGGTTGATGCTGAGGAAGGCGATGAGGCTCCAGAGCGTCTCGGCGCCGGACTGCGCGGCCGCCACACTCGAGCGCGCGATCTCGAGCGGCCCGCCGAGCTGATTCACGGACACATCACCCGTGACGAGACGCCCCAGCACCTGGATCACGTTCCCCGCCATCCCCCAGGTGGCGCGCCATCCCAGGCGAACCGCGGTCGCAGCATCGACGGGCTCCCGTTCCACCCCTTGCCGCACCGCGACGCCGATGCGCCCGACGACCGAGGTCGCGCCACCCGGCCCCGTGACCGATTCGGCGGCCGGCGTCACCGTGAGCGGCAAGGTGTCCGCCCCACGCGCGACGCGCAGCGTAACGGCGCGCCCGGCGGCATCGGAGATCACCGAGACGACCTCTTCCCAGCGCGTGACCGCCGTCCCGTCGATCGCGACCACCCGGTCACCGGCACGCACCCCCGCCGCCTCGGCCGGCTTGCCCACCACCACGGAATCGACCACCGGCGGCACGAGCGGCTGGCCGTACGTCGCGACGACGCCGATCGACACGGCCACCGCGAGGACGACGTTCATCGTGACGCCGGCAAGCAGGATGACGAGCCGCTGGACCAGCGACTTCGACTCGAACCACCGATCGGCCGGGATCGGGAGCGGCCCGTGCGGAATCATCGACCGTTCGTCCCAATGGCGCGACCGCTCGGCCTCGGGAGACTCCGTCCCCCCTTCGAGCACCGCCGCCGTCTCGTCCTCCTTCGAGGCCATCCGCACGTAGCCACCGATCGGGAGCCAGGAGAGCGCGTACTCCGTCTCGCCGCGACGGGCGCTCCAGAGCGGGGCGCCCCAGCCCAGCGAGAAGCGCGGCGCGTACACACCGGCCCACTTGGCGGCGAGGAAATGCCCGAGCTCGTGCACGAAGACCACGAGGCCGAGGACGAGCAACGGGGCAAGCCAACTCAGCATCTACCGAAACTCCGAGACGAGGGCACGGGCCGCGGCATCGGCGGCGAGGAGGGAGGTGAGGTCGTTCCCCGGGAGATCGCCGTGGCGCGCGAGCGCCGCCTCGATCGCCGCGGGGATCCCACCGAAGCCGAGGTCCCCCGCGAGGAACCGGGCGACCGCCGCCTCGTTCGCCGCGTTGAAGACGGCGGGCGCCGCCCCACCCTGCCGACCGGCCGCGATGCCGAGGCCGAGCGTCGGGAACGCCTCGTGGCGGACGGGCTCGAAGGTGAGCGGGCTCGCCGCGACGGGATCGAAGGTCGGTACCCCGGAGTCAACGAGCCGGTCCGGGTAGGTGAGCGCATAGAGCACGGGGAGCTCCATCGACGGGACCCCGAGCTGCGCGATCACGCTGCCATCTTCGAACTCCACCATCGAGTGCACGATGCTCTGGGGGTGCACCACCACCTCGATGCGGTCGTAGGGCACGCCGAAGAGCACATGGGCCTCGATCACCTCGAGGGCCTTGTTCGCCAACGAGGCGCTGTCGACGGTGATCTTCCGCCCCATCGACCAGGTGGGATGATTCAACGCATCGGCCCGGGTCGCGGCCGCGATGCGCGCAGCCTCCCAGGTGCGGAACGGACCACCGGACGCGGTGACGATCATCCGACGGACCCCAGCGACCGGGAGGAGCCCAGGGCCATCGCCGCCGATGCGCCCCGCGAGGCACTGCAGCAGCGCGGAATGCTCGGAGTCGACGGGTATCACGGCGCCGCCCCCCGGTGCACGCACCGCCGCCTGCACGAGCGGGCCGCCGACGACGAGCGACTCCTTGTTCGCGAGGGCGACGCGCTTCCCCGCCCGGACCCCGGCGAGCGTCGCCTCCAGACCGGCGGCACCGACGACCGCGTTGAGGACGACGGCCGCATCCGGGTGCTGCGCCGCGTCGACAAGCGCTGAGGCCCCAGCGCGCCACCCCGTCGGAAGCGGTGCCGTCCCCGGCTCGACGAGTCCGACGAATGCCGGGGCCCACCGCTCCGCGGCGGCCCGCAAGCCGTCGCGATTCCCGTTCGCGGTCAGCGCAACGAACCGGAAGCGGTCCGGATGTCGCGCGGCGACGCGCTGCGTGGTCTCGCCGATCGAGCCTGTCGCGCCAAGCAGGGCGATCCCGGTCCGCGCGGTCATCAGGCGCCGAGCGAGAGGAGTCGATCGAGCAGGATGAAGCCCACGGGCAGCGTGAAGAGGAGCGAATCGGTGCGGTCGAGGACGCCGCCGTGCCCCGGAATCAGATGGGAACTGTCCTTCACCCCGGCCTGCCGCTTGAGCAGGCTCTCGACGAGATCCCCGATCTGCGCCACAGCGGAGAGCAACACTCCCGATGCGATGGCCGCCCCGAGGGTCATCCCCATGCGCGTGGCGGGGGGGAGGACAAACGCCGCGTACGCCCACGCGGTCACCGCGCCACCGACGACCCCGCCGACGGCGCCGGAGATCGTCTTCCCAGGGCTGACGGAGGGCATCAGCTTCGGCCCACCGAGCGCGCGCCCCACGAAGAACGCGGCGGCGTCGGTGACCCAGGTGACGAGCATCGGGAACATCACGAGCGCGGTGCCCGCCGCGGCCCCGATGGCGAACCGGTGATGCCGCAGCGCATACGCGAAGCTGAGCATCCCTCCGGTGTACCAGAGGCCCAGGAGCGTCGTCGAGACCGCCTCCAACGGGCGTCCGGTGACACCACGCGTCCAGAGCGCGGTCACCAGAAGCGCCGGCACGAGGAGCGCCACTACCGGGAGGGGCGGCACCCACAGGCCGAGGCCGGCCGCGTGCACCGTGAGAGGAATCACCACTGCCCCGCCGACGAGGGCGGGACGGAGCGGCGCTGATCCGGTCGCCGTCGCCAACGTGGCGAACTCAGCGGCCGCGAGGCCGGCGGCGATGGCGAGGAGAATGGTGAGCACGGCGCCGCCGACCCAGACGATCCCGAGGAGAACCGGAATCGCGACCACGGCGAAGGCGACGCGCTTGGCGAGTTCGCTCATCGCGCGGTCAGGCGGAGACGCGACCGAAGCGCCGCTCGCGCGCCTGGAAATCGCGGATGGCCTCGTACAACTGCTCGCGGCCGAAGTCGGGCCACAACACCGCGGCGATGTGCAACTCGGTGTAGGCGAGCTGCCAGAGCAGGAAGTTCGAGAGGCGCTGCTCCCCGGAAGTGCGGATCAGGAGATCGGGGTCGGGCTCGCCGGCGGTGAAGAGGCGGGCGGCGAACGCAGCCTCATCCACCGCCTCAGGCGCGAGCCGCCCCTCGGCGACTTCCTCCGCGATCCGGCGGGCCGCCCGCGTGATCTCCGCGCGCGACCCGTACGAGATGAAGAGGTTCAGCGCGAGGCGCGTGTTCCCCGCGGTGCGCGCCATGATGCGGTCGACGGCGTCGCGCGCGGCCGGCGCGAGTCGCTCGAGCTCGCCGAGGAAGCGGACCCGCACGCCCTGCGCGTGCAGCTCGTCGGCCTCGCGCTGAATGAACTCCTCAAGCAAGGACATCAGCGCGCCGATCTCGTCGGCGGGGCGCTGCCAATTCTCCTGCGAGAAGGCGAAGAGCGACAGCGTGCCGACGCCGACCTCGAGCGCGCCCTCCACCACCTCGCGCACCGCCTTCATCCCACTGCGATGCCCGAAGGGGCGTGGCAGCAACCGCTCGCGCGCCCAGCGTCCGTTCCCGTCCATGATGATCGCGACGTGGCGGGGGAGCGCGCCGTGGGCGCGGATCTGGGAGAGGAGGCCGGGAGCGGTCATCGCGGGGGCGAGCGGCGGACGCCGATCAGACCTCGAGCAGCTCCTGCTCCTTGGCCTTCATCAGCGCGTCAATCCGCGCGATCTCCTCGTCGTGGATCTTCTGGAGGTCCTTCTCGGCGGCCTTCACCTCGTCCTCCGAGATCCCCGTGAGCTTCTTGAGCTGCTCGCGGGCCTGCGTGCGCGCGTGGCGGACGGCGATGCGGCCATCCTCAGCGTACGCGTGCACCTGCTTGGCCAGCTCCTTGCGCCGCTGCTCGGTCATCGCGGGGAGCGGCACGCGGATGAGGTGCCCCTGCACCGACGGATCGAGCCCGAGATTCGACTCGCGAATCGCCTTCTCGATCGCCTTCACCTGCCCCTTGTCGTACGGGGTCACGACGAGAAGGCGCGGCTCCGGGGCCGAGACGTTCGCGCACTGGTTCATCGGCAGATACTGCCCGTACATCTCGACCTTCACGGTGTCGAGCATGGTGGGCGAGGCCTTGCCGGAGCGCACCGAGGCGAACTCGCGCTTGGCGGCCTCGACGCCCTTGTCCATGGCGGTGCGGGCGTCCTTCAGGATGGTCTGGATGGTCATGAGACGAGGGTCCCCACGGGCTCGCCGCGCAGCGCGCGCGCGACGCCGCCCGGTGTGTGGATGTCGAGGACGATGAGGGGCAGCGCGTTCTCACGACAGAGCGTGATGGCCGTCTGGTCCATCACACGCAGGTCGCGTTCCATCACGTCCCTGTAACTGATGCGGTCGAACCGGGTGGCCGTGGCATCCTGCTTGGGGTCGGCGGAGTAGACCCCGTCGACGCTCGTGGCCTTGATGATGACGTCGGCCTTCATCTGGATGGCCCGCAGCACCGCGGCGGTGTCGGTCGAGAAATACGGATTGCCGGTGCCCGCCGAGAAGATGACACAACGCCCCTTCTCGAGGTGCCGGATGGCTCGGCGCCGGATGTACGGCTCAGCGATCTCCTCCATCCGGATTGCCGTCATCACGCGGGTGTCGAGCCCCTCGCGCTCCAAGACGTCCTGGAAGGCGAGCGCGTTGATGACGGTGCCGAGCATCCCCATGTAGTCCGCGCTGACGCGGTCGATCCCCATCTTCGAGATCTGCGAGCCGCGCACGATGTTGCCGCCCCCGATGACGAGGCCCACCTGGGCCCCGAGCTCGGAGATCGCCTTCACCTGCTGTGCGAAGCCGCGGATGGTCTCGAAATCGAAGCCGAACCCGCGGTCACCGGCGAGGGCCTCGCCGGAGAGCTTGAGCAGCACACGGGGGTAGCGGAGTTCGGCCATGCTGGGTCTCCCGGAGGTCAGGCCTCGCCCATCTTGAAGCGGACGAAGCGCGTCACGGCGAGCGGCTGCCCGGCCGCCTTCGCGGTCGCGGCCACGAGGTCCTTGATCGTCTGCTTGTCGTCGCGGACCCAAGGCTGCCCGAGGAGGGTGATCTCCCCGAGGAGCTTGGCGATGCGGCCCTCGACCATCTTCTCGGCGATCGCCTGCGGCTTCCCGCTCTCGACCGCCTGCGCGACGAAGATGTCACGCTCGCGGGCGATGAACGCGGGGTCGACGCCGGCCTGATCCACGGCGACGGCGACGCTCGGCACGCCCGCGGCCACGTGCTCCGCGATGTGCTTCCCGAGCTCGGCCGCCTCGGCGCCGTTCCCGCCGGTCACCTCGGCGAGCACGCCCGCCTTGCCGTTGAAGTGCAGGTAGCTGCCGACGAGCCCCGACGTCGCGAAGCGCGCGATGCGACGGAGCTCGACCTTCTCCCCGGTCTTCGCCGACGCCGCCTTCACCACCTCACCGAGGGAGCGCGACGCATCGAACGCCCACGGGGTGGCGAGGTACGCACCCTCGGCGCCGACCGTCACGAGGCCGTCGACCGCGGTGTCCTGCGCCACGTGCTGCGCGATCTGCTTCGCGAGCGCGACGAACTCGTCATTCCGTCCGACGAAGTCGGTCTCGCAGTTGAGCTCGATCATCGCGCCCATCGTGCCGTCGGCGGCGAGCTCGATGACGATCTGCCCCTCGGACGCGGCGCGGTCGGCGCGCTTCTCCGCCTTGGCGATCCCCTTCTTGCGGAGGAGATCGATGGCGGCGTCCATGTTCCCGGCCGTCTCCTCGAGGGCCTTCTTGCAATCCATCATCCCGGCGCCGGTGCGCGCGCGGAGGTCAGCGACGTCTTTCGCGGTGATGCTCATCTGGGTCTCGGTGTGGTGGTTCCCGTGTGGGAACGCCGCCGCGAGGCTGGGCCTCGCCGGCGGCGCTCGAAAGATACTCCGGGCCGACGGCCCGGG
>JBMTAR010000079.1:0-9203 GCA_049428925.1 Gemmatimonadaceae bacterium | reverse complement strand
CCCGCCCAATCGACCGCCGTCGTGATGCTCGGCACCGGCACGCCGAACGCCGACCCCGAGCGCAGCGGCCCCGCCGTCGCCGTCGTGCGCGAGGGCCGATCGTATCTCGTCGACGCGGGGCCCGGCATCGTGCGCCGCGCGGCCGCCGCGGCGCAGCTGCACGGGGACACGGCGCTCCTCCCGCGCAATCTGCGCGTCCTCTTTCTCACGCACCTCCACTCCGATCACACCGTCGGACTGCCCGACGTGATCCTCTCCGCCTGGACCCTCGAACGCGACGTCCCGCTCGAGGTCTATGGCCCGCCGGGTACGCAGGCGATGGTCGACCATCTCCTCGCCGCCTACGCCGCCGACATCCGGAACCGCATCGACGGCCTGGAACCCGCGAACGCGGTCGGTCATCAGGTGCGGGTGCACGAGATCGCGCCGGGCCAGGTGCGCGCCGACGGGAACGTCACCGTCACCGCCTTCGCGGTCCCGCACGGCGACTGGGAGGTGGCGCTCGGCTATCGGTTCGACGCCCCCGACCGTTCCATCGTCATCTCCGGCGACACCCGCGCGAGCGATGCCGTCGTCACCGCCTGCAACGGTTGCGACCTCCTCGTCCACGAGGTCTATTCGGCCGATCGCTTCCGCACGCGTCCGCCGGAGTGGCAGGCCTATCACGCGCGAGCGCACACCTCAACCACCGAGCTTGCTCCCCTCGCCACCCGGGCCTCCCCCCGCGCACTGGTCCTCTACCACCAGTTGTACTGGGGCACCGACGACGAAGGCCTCCTCGCGGAGGTGCGCGCGGCGGGGTACCGCCGACCCGTCGTCGCCGCGCGCGACCTCGGTCGCTACTGACGCGGCGGGTCGATAAGATTCGGTATGAGCCCCGAGCGCGCTCTCGCGTCGATGCTGCGGCAGGGAGGTGCGGATTTCTCGCCGCGCGACGTCGTGGCGTTCACCAAGCTCGCCGAGGGGCTCAGCGCAGCCCAGACGCTCGAGGAGGTGCTCTGGGCCGTCGCGCACGAGGCGCTCGGGACGATGCAGCTCGAGGACGTGGTCATCTACCTCGTCGACCAGGCACGCGAGGTATGCGTCCAGGCGGCGGCGTACGGCCCGAAGAATCCCGAAGGCCGAACCATCAAGGCCCCGATGGAGATCCCCGTGGGCAAGGGGGTCGTCGGACGTGTGGCGCGCAGTGGGCAACCGGCGCTCATTCCCGACGTGAGCATCGACCCCGATTACATCCCGGACGACGTCACCCGACTCTGCGAGCTCACGGTGCCGATCATCGTCGACGGCGAGGTCATCGGCGTGATCGACAGCGAGCACAGCATTGCGGGCTTCTTCACACCGCGCCATCAGACGGTATTCACCGCCATCGCGCGGCTCGCTGCACCGCGAATCGAGCAGTTCCAGTTGCGTGCCCGCCTCGAGGCGGCGGGGGACGCGCGCCTGTGGAACCAGGTGCAGCGGCTCGAGCGTCGCTTCGCCCGGGAGCAGAAGGCACGACGCGAGGCGGAGCGACTCCTCGAGACCAAGTCCCGCGAGCTCTATGACCTGAATCAGGTTCTCGCGCGCCGCGCCACCGGTCTTGAGGCCCAGCTGCTCGAGTCAGCAGGCGAGACCGTGCGGCTGCGTGAGGTCTACCAGACCGTCCTCGACCGGCTCCCCTTCCAGCTGGGGATCTTCGACCCCGACGGGGTCTATACCTATGTGAACCCGACGGCCATCGCCGATCCCGCGGTTCGCGAGTGGATCGTCGGGCGGAGCAACCGGGAGTACGGTATCCGCCGCGGCTTGCCCGACGCGGTGATCGCCGAACGGGATGCGCTGATCCGGCGAGTGGCGACCACAGGCGAGTTGGTCGAGTTCGATGAGTCGTTCACCACCAAGACCGGGGACCTGCGGCACTTCCGCCGGACGATCGCCCCGATCAAGGACGCCGAGGGCAAGGTCGTGCTCCTGCTCGGTGCCGGGCTCGACATCACCGAGATGCGTCGGGTGGAGGACCAGCTCAGGCAGTCGCAGAAGATGGAGGCGGTCGGGCTCCTCGCCGGCGGTGTGGCGCACGACTTCAATAACCTCCTCACCGTCGTCACGGGGATCGCCGAGGTGCTCCGCGCCGACCTCACCGCGATGCCGGACCGGGTCGCGATGGTCGACGAACTCCTCGGAGCGGTGAAGCGCGGGTCGGATCTCACCCGAAAGCTCCTCGCCTTCAGCCGCCGGACGATCGTGGAGCCGCGCGTCATCGAACTCACCGACGCGATTCGGCAGTCCAGCGTCCTCTTCGGCCGCCTCCTCTCTGAGCGCATCACCCTCGCGCTCGACCTCCCTGAGGGCGAGCTCAATGTCCGTATCGACCCCGGGGCGCTCGACCAACTGCTCTTCAACCTCGCGGTGAACGCCCGCGATGCGATGTCTGCGGGTGGCACCTTCCGCATTCATGTCGCGAGTGAGCGGCTCGACGCTGCTGCCGCGGCGCGGCTCGACCTTCCGGCGGGAGCGTACGTGCGTCTCGCCGTCAGCGACACCGGCGTCGGCATGTCGTCCGCGGTGCTCGCGCGCATCTTCGAACCGTTCTTCACCACCAAGCCGACCGGGCAGGGGACGGGACTCGGCCTCGCGACGGTCTATGCCATCGTCACGCAGGCCCACGGGGCAATCCGCGTCCAGAGCGTCGAGGGGCAGGGCGCTACCTTCACCATCCACCTGCCGCAGGTCAGCGAGCCGGCCCGTCGTCCCTCCACGAGCGGTCCCGTCGACGCCAGCGTCGCCCGCGGGACGGAGCGGATCCTGGTGGCCGAGGACGAGGATGGCGTCCGCAAGCTCGTCTGCCGTCTCCTGAAGTCCCTTGGCTATGACGTCCTCGAGGCTCGGCGCGGAGAGCAGGCCCTCGCCCTCGGTGAGGCGGCGGACCGACTCGATCTCCTGCTCACCGACATTCGAATGCCCGACCTCACCGGCATCGAGGTCGCGGATCGGCTGCGGGAGAAACGCCCCGGGCTGCGCGTGCTCTTCATGAGCGGCTACATCGACGATCCCGACCTACGGACCCGGCTCGCGACCGAGCGGAGTCTCGTGCTCGACAAGCCGTTCACCACCGCGCAGCTCGCGGAGAAGGTGCGCGCCGCGCTTGAGGCCTCGCTCCCCTGAGTCGCCGCGTACCGTCGCGTAGCCGGTGACGCGTTCGGTGGGACTCAGTGGAGACCGCGTCGTGGCCTGCGCTGTGCCGCGGCGACGGCGTCAGCTCGAACTGATGGGCCGCCAGCGGATCTCGCGGTGCGGCCGACCGAACAGATACCCCTGGGTGAGCTCGATCCCCAGGTCCCAGAGCGCCGCCGCCTCCTCAACCTTCTCCACACCCTCGGCGATGATCTGGATGTTCATCGACTGGCAGAGGATCACCATCGACGCCACGACCGCCCGGCGCGTCATACTCTCGTGGATGTCGCGGATCAGCGACATATCGAGTTTCACGATGCTCGGTTCGAGCTGGGTGATCGAGGAGAGCCCGGAGTAGCCGGCGCCGAGGTCGTCGACGGCGAGGCGATATCCCATCTCCCGTAACTGCTTCACGCGGGTAGGGAGGTTGAGCGAGGCGTCGAGTTTCGTCCGCTCGGTGATCTCGAGTACGACGCGTGAGGCGTGGGCGGAGAGCGGCGCCGAGGGATCCACGAGGTCCGGGTCTGCGAGATCCTCGGCAACGATGTTCACCAGGGCAAGCGTGCCGTCCGGGAAGGCGGGGATGCTCTCCGCCACGCGGGCACGGATCCGGCGCGAGAGCTCGCGGCCCCGCTCGATCCGTTGGGCCGACGATACGAAGACCTCGGGTTGCGAGAGCTGCGGCTCGTCGGAGCGGAGGAGCGCCTCGAAGGCGAAGAGCTGCGTCCCCTTGTGGCTCGTGATCGGCTGCCACGCCATCCAGAGACCCGCCATCGCCTCGTCCACGAGCCGGCTCGCCGTCGCGCGTGCGGCGTCCTCGGACCGCACCGCATCGAGCGCCTCCTTCTGGAGGCGTGCGAAGGACCGCGCGAGCCCGGCCTTCCGCACCGTCGCCTCGAGCTCTGCCAGGTCCACCGGCTTCATCAGGTACCGGAACGCCCCGAGATTCACCGCGAGGATCGCCGACTCCAGCTGCGGGGCCGCCGTCATCAGGATGAAGGGGAGGCTCGCATCCTGATCGCGGACGTCCGCCAGGAACTGCAGCCCTGATGAGCCCGGCATGTTGATGTCGCTCACGATGACATCGATCGTCTCCTCCGTGAGTATCCGCTTCGCCTCATCCACGGAACCAGCCGTGAGCGGCGCGAACCCGGCGTGCTCGAGGAGCCGCGCGAGCGCGGTGCGCATCGGCCGGTCGTCATCGACAAGGAGGACGCGGAGCCGGGACGGGGCGATCTGGTCGGTCATGCGGGGTGGGACCCGGGAAAGGCGATTCCGAGCGTGGTCCCCTCGGCATCCACTGAGAGAAGCGGATGGCCGCCGTGCGCCTCCGCGACGAGGCGGGCGAGGTGTAGGCCGAGGCCGATGTCGTGCCGGGCGCCGCGTCGGCGGAGCTCGATCGCGCCGAAGCGGCCGAAGAGGAGCGGGGCCTCCGAGGCGGGGAGTCCGGTGCTGCGGTCCCGTACGGTGCAGGTGACGGTCGTGGTGTCCGCCGTCGCGCCGACACGGACCGTGTCGCCGTCTGGGGCATAGCGCAGGGCGTTCACCACAAGGTTCGCGAGCGCGCGGCGCACCAGGTCGGCGTCGAGCTCGACCGTGAGGTCGTCCACGGGGTCGGCCGCGAGGGAGAGCCCCTGCGCGATCGCCACCGGGGCGAGCTCCTGGACGACCGATTCGATGAGCGGCCGCAGTGCGGTCGGTGCCCGCATCGCCGTCAGCACCCCGGCCTCGAGCCCCCGCACCTCCAGCAGATCGTCGATCAACGCCTTGATCCGGTCGGCGGCGGCGGTCGCCCCGTCAACGGATTCCTTCATCTCGGGGGTGAGCGCTTCGAACTCGAGGAGCTTGAGATTCGCGAGGAGTCCCGCCAGCGGATTCCGCAGGTCGTGCACGAGGATCGCCGCGAGCTCGTCCTTCTTGGCGTCGGTCTCGAGGAGCGCGCGCCGGAGCGCTTCACGCTCCATCCAGAGCGCCCGCGACCGCAGGAACCCCCGCACCCGAAGCTCCACTTCGCCGAGGTCGACTGGTTTGGCGATGAAGTCATCGACCCCGGCCTCGAGCCCCGCGAGTCGCTGCGCCCGGTCGGCGAAGGCTGTCACGAGGAGGATCGGGAGGAGGGCCTCGGGATGCAGGGCCCGGATCCGTCGCGCGACGGTCAGGCCATCGAGGTCCGGCAGCACCACGTCGAGCAGGACGAGGTCCACCGGCTCCGTCGTGGCGAGCCGTAGCGCTTCCTCCCCGGTCGCCGCCTCGAGGACGTGACAGGTGGGGGCGAAAAGGCTCCGGAGCACCTCCCGGGCCGACGGAGTGTCGTCGACGATCAGGAGGGTCGGTGGGGTTGCGTGGGACGTGGCGGCGGCGGTCATTGGCTCTGGTGCAGTATAGCGCGCCACGCTCGGCGAGG
Source organism: Gemmatimonadaceae bacterium (assembly GCA_049428925.1). Classification (GTDB taxonomy): domain Bacteria; phylum Gemmatimonadota; class Gemmatimonadetes; order Gemmatimonadales; family Gemmatimonadaceae; genus Pseudogemmatithrix. Next base: position 3,643 of record JBMTAR010000079.1, on the reverse strand, counting down.
TAACGTTAGGGATATGAAAGGTATGGTCTTCACCCACTTCCTCGATTTCGTCACCGAGAAGTTCGGCCCCGAGATGGCCGACGACATCATCGAAGCCAACGAGCTGCCGAGCGGTGGCGCCTACACCTCGGTCGGCACGTACAGCCACACCGAGATGGTGGCGATGGTCGGAACCCTCGCCGAGCGGACCGGCGTCCCTGCCGACGCACTGGTGCGCGCCTTCGGCGATCGGCTGAGCGACACCTTCGCGCACGACTTCCCTGATTTCTATCGCCGGGCGACCAACCTCTTCGATTTCCTCGAGAGCATCGAGGCGCACATCCATATCGAGGTGCGAAAGCTCTATCCCGACGCCGAGCTGCCGACCTTCCGCACGGAGTCACGCACACCGTCGCGCCTGGTCCTCCGCTACACCAGCCCACGCCGGATGGGCCACCTCTCCGAGGGACTCATCAGCGGCTCGGCACGGCAGTTCGGCGTCGAGGTCCGAGTCCATGCCGAATCGCTCGCCGAGACCGACGGCCTCGACGTCCGGTTCACCATCGACCTCGCGTAGCAGGCCATTCCCATCCGGCCGTGCTCCGCGGCCTCTCCTGGATCACCGATGCCTCTCCGCCGCCTTGGCCTCGTCGCGCTCGCGCTCCTCGTTCTCCCCCCGATCCTCGCAGCGCAGGAGACCCCCACGCAGCGCGCCGCCGCCGCGGATGTGGTGCGACGACTCGGCGAGCTCCGCACGACGATTGACGCCGCCGGCCTCGCGCGGCGACTGACCACCGCACGGAGCACCACGCGCGATGCCGTGGTGGAGCGTACGCGCCAACTCTGGGAGACGGAGCTGCAGGCGATGTCCGACGACATCACCCGACACCCGGAGATCGGCTTTCAGGAGCGCCGGTCGGTGCAGGTGCTCGTCGACTGGCTCCGCGCCCACGATTTCGACGTCACCGTCGGCGTCGCCGATCTCGCGACGGCCTTCAAGGCCACCTATCGGAAGGGCACCCCGGGCCCGAACCTCGGCGTCATCGTCGAGTACGACGCGCTCCGCGGCACCGTGCGCGATTACCACGGCGACCAGCACAGCGCCCAGGGCCCCGTCGGCCTCGCCGCCGCGGTCGCGGTCGCGGAGTTCCTCACGCGCACGAACACCCCGGGCACCGTCACCGTCATCGGGACCCCGGCCGAGGAGATGATGCCGCCGCCGTCGAAGACAGTGATGCACGAGCGGGGGGTCTTCACCGGCCTCGACATCGCCGTGCGCTCGCACTCGAGCACCGACACGCAGCGCCCCGCGCCAGGCTTCGGCTCCTGCTGCCTGAACATCGACGGCGTGAAGTACGTGTTCACCGGCGCTCCGGCACACCAGATGATGCCGTGGGAGGGCCGCGACGCGCTCACGGCCGTCGTGCGCTTCTTCACGAACGTCGACGGTATCCGAAAGAACATCCGCCCCGAGGCGCGCATCCAGGGGATCATCAGCGAGGGCGGGAAGGCCCCGAACGTCGTCCCCGACCGCGCGGTTGCCGACTTCTACATCCGGTATCCCGACGAGGTGTACCTGGCACAGGTGCGGCAGATGGTGGATGACGCCGCCCGTGCGGCCGCGCTCGCGACCGGGACGCGCGTGAGCATCGAGCCCTACGGCAGTATGCGCGACGGCATCTCGGTGGGGGCGCTCAACGAGGTCGCGTTCGCCTACGTGCAGAAGTACGGCGCGACGCGCGTGAAGGCCGAGCCGCAGAAGCCGCAGGGGTGGGAGGAGACGGGAAGCGTCTCGCGCGACCTTCCCGGCGTGGGCTTCAGCGCCTACACCTCAAGCGGCGGCTTCCACACGTACGAGATGGAGGCCGACGCGCTCAACGAGATCGGCCACACCGGCTTCCGCATCGACGCGATGGCGATGGCGGCACTGCTGCACGACTTCGCGACCGACGCGCCCTTCCGCGCCAAGGTGCAGCAGGAGTTCACGGCGACCAAGGCGCTCTTCGGCGACTACCTCACCGCGCTCCGGCCGGCGTATCCGCTGCCGGTGATCCGCTAGCGCGTGTGCCGACCACGACCATCGTGAGCGCCGGACGCGCCTGACCGAGCATCCACGCCGTCACGAGCAGGGCCCATCCGCCTGATCTCGGTCGACGAAGCCACCGCAGCCGCGCGCGGGAGACGAAGGCGCGGAACCCGTCGATCACCGCACTTCCAACGTCAGTGACGTCAGTCTCCGCGAATCCCGCGGTCTGCAATGCCTCGGGGATCTCTGCGACCGACCAAAGGTTCGCCGCCGGAATCCCGGCGCGCTCGGCGAACCACCGCAGTCGCGAGGACGCCGGCGCCTCACGGAGTGCGAGATCGGTGAAGCCGAGTCGTGTCCCTGGAGCCACGGTGGCGGCGAGACCGCGAAGCCACGCCGCCCGCGTCCGGAAGTGATACGCCGCGTCTACGCAGACAATCGCAGTGGCGTCAGGCGCAATCCGTGCGAGATCGAACGACTCGGCCGTCGCGGTGTGAATGGTGATGCGGTCGCCGAGTCCCCAAGCGGCCACCCGCGCGCGGATTGCGGCGCCGAGCGCCGCATCCGGCTCCACGCCGATCACGCGCGCTGCGCCGAACGCCTCCACCCAGAGGCGGAGCGAATCCCCGTGGCCGCAGGCGATGTCGACGACGATGTCGCCCGCGCGAAGGCCGGCGGCGCGGCCGACCTGTGAGGCTAACGCGCGCGCGGCATCGGCGTAGGGGGTGTTCAGGTCCGCGTCGCCCCACCAACCCAGATTCGTCCATCGGGTCGCCGGCGCCGCGTTGAGGAGCGCGGGATCCACCACCGGGCGCGGTTGGTGCGATGGCATTCAGTCGCTCGTGGGGCGTCTGCCGCGTCGTGCGCGTGGCACTCAGCCGCCCGCCTTGCCCCGCACGCCGGTCACCACCCAGTTGAGCGTGAGGGTGTGGTTCACCTCGTTGGCGGTACGCGCGGGGAGTGCGTTCCAGAGGTGCAGGTAGCCGACGTCGAGGCGCTGGCCGCGCCTGAGCGGCACGCCGACCCCGAGCATCGCCCGGTTCTGCGTGAGCCGTCCGCCGGCACCGCCGTGACCGACCGGCATCAGGAGCTCCTCCTGCACGTACCCGAGCACCGGGCGGTCCGTGCCGCGCCGCCAGAGCGGGGTCTGCGCACGCACCATATAGCGCGCGCGCTGCTGATAGGCGAAGTCCGCGGTCGCCCCATCCACCACTGGGGCGATCCATCGCTGCTCCCAACGATAGCGATGCGTGACGGCCACGGGCCCGAGGGTCTGTGCAAGCGCCACCTGCTGCCAGAGCCGATGCTCACGCAGCGGCGTCTCCGACGGCAGCTCACCGTACGGCGCCGTGGCGACGTAGGTATAGCCCGCACCGACCCGCACCCCCGGCGCGACGGCGACGAGCACTCCGGGACGGAGCAGCACCTGCTGCGGCTCGGCGCCGACCCCCATCCGACGCCAGTTGCCGTCGAACCAGAGCGCGGTGCGCTGGGTGATCGGCTCCTCAATCGTCACCGTGGCCCAGACGGCCTGTTGCTGCACCGTCGGCCAGGGAGCCTGCGCCGCGAGTGTCGTGGGGATTGTGACGGCGAGGAGGAGAGTGAGGGCGCAGCCGAAGGTGCTGCCGAAGGCACTGC
>JBMTAR010000078.1:0-9286 GCA_049428925.1 Gemmatimonadaceae bacterium | reverse complement strand
AGGTCCGGCACCCGGATGGCGCCGCCGACCTCTGGCGCCTCGTCCGATGGGACGGTTTCCGCCCGCGTCGCGCCAACCTCGATGACCGCCTCAGCGCCGATGCGGTGACCGACACCGCCGCGGCGGACAGCGCCTTCGCCGAGATGGTGCGCGCCCGCTATGGCATCGTGGTCGACACCGCGCTCGTGGGCGATACGAGCACCCTCGGCGGTGCGGGCGACGTGGGTGGTACCGCGTCAGGCACCAGCGCATCGACCCCCGATGCGCCCCTCGCCCCCCCGACGGAGGCGTGGATGGTCGGATTCGCGACCCTCAGCGATGAGGTGGCGGCCCGGCGGCTCGCCGGGGCGATCCGAGGCGCCCGACTCGTCCCCGCCACGCGCGACGGCGCCCCCGCCTGGCGCGTGATCGCCGGCCCGTACCCGAGCCGCGAGGCGGCCGAGCGGGCAGGCATCGCCAGCGACCGCCCCTTCTGGGTCTTCGAAGCGGGTCCCTGACCCCGCGTCAACCCCTCGGCGAAGGGCCCAGCGACGTAGCGTCGCCCGAGCGGTCCGATGCATCTTTCGCGCTTGTCCCTCGTCTCTGGAGAATGTTCGGCGTGCGGTTGACCAAGCTCGAATTACACGGGTTCAAGTCCTTCGCGGACCCAACCGTCCTGACGTTCGACCAGGGGGCGACGGCGATCGTCGGCCCGAATGGTTGCGGCAAGTCCAACGTGTCCGACGCCGTGCGTTGGGTGCTCGGCGAGCAACGGGCGCGCCTGCTCCGTGGCGCGAAGATGGAGGAGGTCATCTTCCAGGGCTCCTCCGCCCGCCGCGCGGTGAACGTGGCCGAGGTGTCGCTGCACTTCTCGAACGACGAGGGGATCCTCCCCGTGCCGTTCGCCGAGGTGGTGATCACGCGGCGGCTCTCGCGGAGCGGGGAGAGCGAATACCTGCTGAACCGCGCGCCGTGCCGGCTGCGCGACATCCACGACCTGCTGCGCGGTACCGGGCTCGGTGCCGACACCGGCGTGGTGATCGAGAGCAAGATGATCGATCTCCTCCTCTCGGACCGACCGGACGACCGGCGCGAGCTCTTTGAGGAGGCGGCGGGGATCGGCCTCTACCGCGACCGCCGCCGGAGCACGGAACGACAGCTCGAGGCGACCAGCGCGGACCTCCTCCGCATCGACGACCTGATGGGCGAGGTGCAGACGCAGGTCCGGTCCCTCGCGCGGCAGCGGAAGCGCGCCGAGCGGCACGCGGAGATCACCGCGCGGCGTTTCGACGTCGAGCTGACCCTCGCCGCGCGCGAGATGGGGGCGTGGCACGAGGAGCTGACGGGAATCGAGGAGCGGCTCGGTGCGCTCCGTGAGGCGGTGCCGGCGTCGCAGGAGGCGGTGCGCCTCTCCGAGGTGACGCGCGACGCGGCGCACGCGACCCGTGCCGCCGCGGAGACGACGCGGCACGAGCGCGCCGCGATCGCGGCCGCGGCACGCCAGGCCGTGCTCGAACTGCAGCAGCAGCTCGCGGTCGCAGAGGAGCGCCAGCGGAATGCGCTCGCACGCCGAGACCGCACCGTGCAGGAGCGCGAAGAGGGCCTCGCGCTCGGCGACCGGATGCGGATGGAACAGGCGGCCGCGGTCGCCGACGAGACGCAGTGCGTCGAGGCGCTCGCCACGGCGGCGCAGGGCCTGACGGACCGTCAGGCCGCGGAGGAGCAGACGCGGGCTGGCGTCGCCGCGGCGCGGACGGCGGCCGAGGACGCGGAGCGCGCGACGCGTGAACTCCGCGACCGCACCCGCCGCCTCGAGCTCGAGCGGGAGAACGCCGAGCGTGAGCTCGCCGAAGTGGCCCAGCGGACCGAGGCGCTGCGCGTGGAGCACGAGGGGCTCACGGCCCGGCTCGCCCTCGCCGAGCGTGAGCTCGCCGCGGCCGATGACGTCCTCGCGGCGGCGCGTGAGGCGGCGGCCGCGGCGGAGAACGGGCTCGACCAGGCGCGTGCGACCGTACGCACCGCCCGCGATCGTGAGGCCGCGGCGCGCGCCGACGTGCGCCGGGTCGAGGAGGAGCACACGGCGATCCATGGGCGCCTCGCCGCGCTCGAGGGGCTCGAGCGGGAACGGGTCGGGCTCGCCCCGGCCGCCGCACGACTCCTGCGCGAACGCGAGCGCTTCGGCGGCGACGCCGTGCTGGGCCCACTCTCCGACTTCATCGGGGCCGACACGGCCGTCGCCGCGCAGGTCGAGCGCTTCCTCGGCGCGACGGTTCATGCGGTGGTGGTACGGGACCGCGCCGCGGCGGACGCGATCCGCGCCTGGCACGCCGAGGCCAACCCCGGCGCCCTGCTCCTCCTGCCGCTCGATGCCATCCGCGACGGCGACACGGCGGACGCCGATGACCTTGGCGCGCAGGTCCGGAGCGATGGGGCCGCCGCGGGGTGGGTGCGGACGCTGCTCGGGAAGGTCCGGGCACTCGCGGACGGCTCCGCGTTCGTCGACGGGCGTGGGGCCGTATGGCTCCCCGCCCGCGAGGCCGGTGCGGGCCCGCTCCGCCGCCGCGCGGAGCTCGATGAGCTGAAGGTGCAGGTCGAGGCGATCGCCGGGCGCCGCGCCACCGTGCAAGCGACGGCGCAGCAGGTCCACGATGAGGTCGTGCAGGCCGAGACGGCGGCGACCGCGGCGGCGGAAAGCGCGGCGACCGCGCAACGCGCGGCGGCGGACGCCGCCACCGCCCGCAGCGATCGGGATCGCGTCCGGGACCGCGCCGCCCGCGAACTCGCCGACGCCGTTGCGCTGGCCGAGCGTCTCGCGGGTCGGCACAGCGAACTCGGGGACCGGGTGAACCGGAGCCTCGCCGCACAGGAGGAGACCGCGCGGCAGCTGGTGGTGGCCGACGAGACGGCGGCGACGGCCCGCGCCCTCTTGATGGCGGCGGAACAGGCGCAGGACCAGGCCCGGGAGTCGCGCGCGGCGCAGCAGGTCGCACACGCCCAGGCTGAAGCGCGCGCCCAGGTCGCCACGGAGCGGCGCGAACGGCTCGAGCGTGAGTCGGCGAGCGCGACAGCGCGACTCGCCGCCCTCGATCGGGAACTCGCGACGATCGCGGAGGAGGATGGTTCGCTCACCTCACAGTTGACGACGTGGCAGCAGGAGCTCGCGGCGCGGCGCGCCGTGCAGGAGGATGCCGAGGCAACCCTCGGCGCCGCCGAGGAGGCGGTACGCACCGCCGATACCGCGCTCACCGAGGCGGAGCAGGCGCTCGATCTCGCCCGGCGCGGGACCGACGAGCGCTCGCAGGCGTTGCACCTCGCGGAGCTCCGGTTCGCGGAACTCTCGGGGAAGCGCACCGCGATTCGCGAGCGGCTGGAGACCGAATGGCGCCGCCCGCTCGAGGAGCTGCTGGCGAGCCACACCGTCCTCGAGATTGAGGACGAGGCGCTCCGCGCCGAGGCGGACGGCCTGCGTGCGCAGCTGGAGCAGCTCGGCCCGGTGAACCCGCTCGCCATCGAGGAACACGAGGAGGAGACCAAGCGCCTCGAGTTCCTGACGACGCAGCGGGCCGACCTCACGCAGGCGCAGACGCAGCTGCAGGCGGCAATCAAGGAGATCGACGTCACGGCGCGCGAGATGTTCCTCGCGACGTTCGCGGAGGTGCGGACGCACTTCCGGGACATCTTCATGACGCTCTTCGGCGGCGGCGAGTGCGATCTCCGGCTCGAGAACCCCGAGGCGCCGCTCGATTGCGATATCGAGATCCACGCGAGCCCACGCGGTAAGCGGACGCAGCGCATCCACCTGCTCTCCAGCGGCGAGCGGGCGCTCGTGGCGCTCTCGCTCCTGTTCGGGATCTTCCTCACCAAGCCGAGCCCCTTCTGCCTCCTCGACGAGGTGGACGCGCCGCTCGACGACTCGAACATCGGCCGCTTTGTGAAGATGCTCAATGCGTTCAAGCAGCGGACCCAGTTCATCGTCATCACGCACAATCCGCGCACGTCCACCGAGGCCGCCGACGCGGTCTACGGCGTGACGATGCAGGAGCCCGGCGTCTCGTCGCTCGTGAGCGTGCGGATGCGTGGGCCCGCGGTGGACGTCGAGGCGCCCGCTGCGGCGGGCTGAGACCGCGATGCTGCTCGTCGTGATGCAGGCCGAGGCGACCCCGGCCGACCTCGCCCGGGTCTGCGACCTCGCGCGGGAGCGCGGGCTCACCCCGCAGGTAATGGCCGGGCGCGCGCAGACCGCGGTCGCGATCGATGGGGTCGAGGGGCGGGCCGTCGGTGCTGCGCTGCAGGGACTCTCCGGGGTCGCCGAGGTGCTGCAGGTCGACCCGCCGTACCGGAAGGCGGCGCGGGCCGCGCATCCCTCCCCCACCATCGTCACCATCGCCCCCGGCGTCGCCTTCGGTGGTGAGCAGGTGCCGGTAATCGCCGGCCCGTGTTCGGTGGAATCGGAGTCGCAGATCCTGCGGGCAGCCGAGCAGGTCAAGGCGGCCGGCGCGGTCGCGCTCCGCGGCGGTGCCTTCAAGCCGCGCTCATCACCGTACGCGTTCCAGGGGCTCGGCCCTGAGGGCCTCACGCTCCTCGCGCGGGCCCGTGAGGCCACCGGCCTCGCGATTGTGACGGAGGCGATGGACGATGAGGGGGCGCGTCAGGTCGCCGAGATCGCCGACTGCATCCAGGTGGGCGCACGCAATATGCAGAACTACGCGCTGCTGAAGACGGTCGGTCGTCTCGGGCGTCCCGTGCTACTCAAGCGCGGCGCGGCGGCGACAATCGCCGACCTCCTCCTCTCCGCCGAGTACATCCTGAACGAGGGGAACCCGAACGTGATTCTCTGCGAGCGGGGACTGCGCAGCTTCGACGCGACGGTGCGCAATCTCTTCGATCTGACGGCGATTCCGGTGGTCCATCAGGTGTCGCACCTACCGATCATCGCCGATCCGAGCCACGGCACGGGCCGGCGCGACCTCGTGATGCCGATGGCCCGGGCCGCGCTCGCCGCGGGCGCCGATGGGCTCATTCTGGAAGTGCACCCCGAGCCGGAGCGGGCGATGTCCGACGGGGCGCAGTCGCAGACGCCCGCGCAGTTCGCGGAGACGATGCGCCAGCTCGCGGGGATCGCGGCGGTGCTCGGCCGCCGGCTCGCGTGAGCGGAACCCCGGCGCCGGCGCCGCTGGATAGTCCGCGGTCGACACCGTCGCCGAGGCGCGCGATGCGGCGGGAGGTACGTGGCCTCGCCGCCGGTGCGCTCGCCACGCTGGGTGCGGTGGGCCCGCTCTCCTCCGTGGGCACGCCGGCGCTACGCCTCGAGGGGCTCGCGTGGTCATCACACCGTGGCGCGCAGACCGCGGCGCCGATCGGCGACTCCGCCGCCATCGCCCTTCTCGACCGCGTCGCCGGCGCGTATCGAAGCACGCGGACGTTGCGGGCGCAGTTCACCCAGATCCTCACGCCCGCGAGCGGCGGTGCCGCGATGACCTCACGCGGTGAGTTCCTGCAGGCGGGGGCGGCACGCTTCGCCTTCCGCTTCACCGAGCCCGCCGAGGACCGCATCGTCGCCGATGGATCGGCCGTGTGGATTTATCTCCCCAGCACCCTGCGCGGTCAGGCGATCCGCCTCCCGCGCGGCGTCGGGGCCGGCGCGGGGCTGGATCTCGTCTCAGCCCTCCTCACCGAGCCGGCGCGACGCTACATCGTCCGGAGCCTGCCCGATACGCTCATCGCCGGCGGCCGCGTGTCGCAGGTGAGCCTCGAACCCCGTGCCGGCGGCGCCCCCTTCTCGCGCGCGACACTCCGGATCGACGCCGCCCGTCGAGTCATCGTCTCGACGACGCTCCGTGAACCGAGCGGACTGATCCGGACGTTAACGTTCTCCGAGGTGCGGCTTGGCGCGCGGCTCCCCGCAGACGCCTTCACCTTCACGCCGCCGTCGGGCGTTCGGGTAATCGATCAGGCCGCGCTGCTCGGCGGCGTCCCGCCCACCTAAGCGTCGGACGTTTCAGTCGATGAAGACGTCGCGCGGTGTGCGTGCGCGGCGCAGAATTGCCACCGCACGAGCCACCGCGGCATCGGCCCGGAGCGCCGCGAGCCACCCGTCGCCACGACGCCGCACCACCGCCGCGAGCCGACGATCGCCGGCTAAGTCGTTGGCGCTACCGACCTCTTCATCCGGGACGATGCCGCCCCCACCCTTCACCACGCGACCCGCCGGTGTGCGTAGCACGGGACGCGTGGTGTCCGTTTCGGCGGGCGAACGGACGTCGTCCTCCTGCGGCACCGGGTGCTCGATGCTGCGGCCGAGGGGCGTGTACCAGCGTGCGTTGGTCAGTGAGATCGCTGCCCCATTGTCGAGGCCGTAGACGCCCTGCGCGCTCCCCTTGCCATACGTCACACGACCGAGAATCACGGCGCGATCGTTGTCCTGCAGTGCTCCCGCGACGATCTCCGCGGCACTCGCCGTGAGCTCGTTGACGAGCACGACGACCGGCAGCGAAGACCAGACCGAGGGGGTGGAGTCGACGTAGACGCGGCGCGACGCGGCCGTACGCCCCGCGGTCGTGACGAGCTGGGCGCTCTCGCCGAGGAAGAGATCGGCCACCTCGACCCCCTGGGCGAGGAGTCCGCCCGGATTCCCGCGTAGGTCGAGCACGAGCGACCTGGCGCCCCGCGCGACGAGCGAGTCCACCGCCCGCCGGAGTTCGACCGCGGTCGAATCGCTGAAGGTGCTGACCGCGAGATACGCGACGTCGCCCCAGACGATCGTGGCCCCCGCGATGGCGTTCACGTGGATCTGGTCGCGGACGAGCGTGAGGGTGCGCCGACCCGTCGGTCCAGCCACCTCGAGACGCACCGAGCTCCCGCGCGGCCCGCGCAGCGCGGCGCGGGCCTCGGCGTCGCTCCATCCGCGCGTACTCCGCCCGTCAACCACGAGGAGCTCATCGCCGTCCTCGAGTCCGGCGCGCTCCGCCGGGGTGCCCGGTCGCGTCTGCACGATCACCGGACCGCCGTCAATCACGGCGACTTGGGCGCCCACGCCGGGGTAGCTGTTGGTGATCGTGCGCTCGAGCGCCACGCGACGCGCGGGCGTGAGATAGCTCGAGTTCGGGTCGTCAAGCTCACCAAGCAGCCCGAGGGTCGCGAGCTCCCAGAGGCGGGCATCGTCGACGGTGTCGACGTAGTGGGTGCGAACGCGGTCCATCACGTCCTCCAGGAGGCGCGCCCCATCGGACGCCGAGGGGTCACGCGGCCGCACCGCATCACGGAGCGCGCCGGTGGCGGCCCACGCGACGCCGAGCGCGAGCCCCGTGAGGGCGATTGAGCGGAGCCGGCTCACGCCCCCGCCATCAGCACGGCGCACGCCGGAATGGTCAGGGCGAGTCGCTCGGCGATACGCGCCTGCACCACGGCGACCGGACCGTCGTCCGCGCTGGCGGCGGTCGGGCCGCACTCGGGGTGCGCGGCCTGCCACACCGGGTCGGTGAACGCACGAAAGGCGTCGGCGACACGCGCGTGGAATCCAGCGTCGGCGCGTTCGATCCGGTCGGTGGGGCCGCGCGTCGTCGCACGCGCGAGTCCGGCGCCGGGCCCCAGCGTCAGCACCAGCGTCAGGTCGGGGACGATCCCCGCCGTCGCGAGGCGGTTCGCCTCGCGTACCGGCCCCTCGGGGAGCCCGCGTCCCCCCACTTGGTACGCATACGTCGAGAGGAGAAAGCGGTCGAGGAGGACGACCTCACCCGCCGCGAGCGCCGGTTGCAGCACCTCGGCAACGAGCTGGGCGCGCGACGCGGCGAAGAGCGCCGCCTCCGCCGCGGGGACGACGCCGACGTCCGCGTGCAGCAGGAGTTCGCGCACCCGATCCCCCAGCGGCGTCCCCCCGGGCTCCCGGCAGACGCGATGCGGAACCCCCGCCGCCGCGAGGCGCTCGGCGGTACGCGCGAGCTGCGTCGACTTGCCGACGCCCTCACCCCCTTCGAAGACCACCAGCGACCCGCGCGCGGGCACGATCAGCCCAGCGTGATGATCGAGCTGGTGGCGCCGCGCTGGATCCCTTCGCCGATCCACTGGTTCACCTGCACCATCAGCTTCTCGAAGTTCTCGTTGGCCGAGAGCATCCGCTGATAGAGCATGTTCGCCTGGACCGTGCCAAGGAGCTGCTCGAGCTCCTGTTCCATCGCCTCGGTCGGCTGTTCGCCGCGCGCGATCATCTGCTGTGCCTCGTCGCGCAGCCCGTCCATCCGGCGCAGCGCCGCCACGAGGGTCGCCTCGTCCTTGAGCGCCTCGTTGGCCCGCTTGAGCGCCTGATACTCCGCGCTCTGACCGATGAGACGGCCGACTTCCCCTGCCTTGTCGCTCAGCATCATGTCTCCGTTCGCCGCCCGACGACGAATCGCGGGCGGCCCGTCAGGTCCGCGCGGACCTCGACGGCCGCGAAGCGCCCGTCGTCCCGCACCGCGGCCGCCGCGAGATCGGCGCGCCGCGCATCCACCTCCATCACCAGCCACCCACCGGCGACCAGCACCGCCGCCGCCTGCGGCACAAGCGCCCGAATCAGCGCCATCCCCGCCTCCGGCGCGACGAGCGCCATCGCGGGCTCCCACTCGCGCACGAGCGCCGGCAGTGCCGGCATCTCCTCGCTCGAAATATAGGGCGGGTTCGAGGCCACCACGTCGACGGCGATGCCGCCGAGCGGCGCGAGGAGATCGCCGTGATGCCATTGCACACGGTGGCGGCGCTCCTCTGGGATCGCCGCGAGGTTGGCCTGCGCGACCGCCAGCGCTTCGGGCGAGAGATCGATGGCGTGTACCGTCTCGAACGCGCCCTCCGATGCCAGCGAGAGCGCGATGGCCCCTGAGCCGGTCCCGACATCGACCGCCACGCCCCGCCCGCCGCCCGTGAGGGAGAGCACGAGATCGACGAGCAGCTCGGTCTCGGGACGCGGGATGAGCACTCGGCGGTCCACCGCGAGCGTCAGGTGACGGAAGGCGGCGCGACCGACGGCGTACTGCATCGGCATCCCCTCGACGTACCGCGTGGCGGCGGCCTCGATGCGCGTGACCACGGCCGCAGGGAGCATCTCGTCGCGGTGCGCCGTGGGCCAGTGGCGCGGCGCGTCCAGGACGGCCGCGATGAGATCGCGCGCCTCGGTCCGCGCCGGTGGCATCCCCGGTCCCGCGAGCCGCACGGCCAGCGCGTCGAGCAAGGCGCCGACCGTCTCCCTCATCCCGCGTCCCCGGCGAGGCGTTCCTCGAGATCGGCGAGGCGCAACGCCTCCATCAGCGGATCGAGTTTGCCGTCCATCACCCCGGTG
>JBMTAR010000077.1:0-9372 GCA_049428925.1 Gemmatimonadaceae bacterium | reverse complement strand
CCCCCGCGACTCCGCGCGCACCCGCTCGGCGGACACGGGCGCATCCCCACGCGTCACCGCCGCGACCGCACGCCGCACGAGGTCGAACGCCTCATCGCGTGTGAGGCGGAGCCCCTCGGCGCCGATCGTCGCATCGACGACCGGGGCCTTCGCGGCGGGCTTCGACGCCGCCTTGGCGGTAGGTGCGGCCGCCGACGCGGCGTCGGCCGGCGAGGTCTCCGCCGCAGACTCCGCCGCCTCACCGGTCCGCTCGCGATCGCGGTCACGCCCGCGACCACCGCGGCCGCGGCGCCCACGACGACGCCCCCCCTCACGCTCCTCACGCGCCTCGCCCGCGGCGGGACGCTCGGTGCGCTCCGTCGAGGCCGCGCCCGCCTTCGACGCCGCCGGCCCGACCTCAAGCTGCCCATTCTCGAGCTTCACCACGTGGAGGAGCCCCTTCTGCGACGCCTCGAGGCAGAAGCGCGAGAACTTCGCCATCCCGAGGTTCTTCTCGTCGAACGACGGGTCGATCTCGACCATCACCTGCTTCAGGCGGTCGGAGCGCATCACGTCGCCGTTGCGCTGCATCCGCCCGATGGCCTCGGTGACGAGCTCCCACGGATCCCACTTCTTCTGCTCCGCCTCGTCACCCGACTTCACGAGCCCGGCGAGCGCGTTGTAGGAGTAGTACTCGTCGCAGTTCTGGACGAGGAGGTCGCTCGACGACTCCCGGATGCCGACGCCGATGACGTACTTCCCGTACTCCTTGAGCTTGAGCACGAGCGACGAGAAGTCGGAGTCGCCGGAGAGCAGGATGAAGGTCCCGATCTCCGGGCGCGTGAAGACGAGCTCCATCGCGTCGACGGCGAGCCGGATGTCGGTCGCGTTCTTCTTCGAGCTGCCGTAGGCCGGCGCGAAGATGAGGTCGATCGACGATTCGGAGAGGGGGACGATGTACTGCGGGTAGCGGCGCCAATCGGCGTAGGCGCGCTGCACGGCGACCTTGCCGGAGATGATGGAGCTGCTGAGGAGGTTGCGGAGCTCCGTCTGCAGATCGGAGCGGATCCCCATCGTGACGTTGTCGAAGTCGATGAGGAGCGCCGCGTTGGGCGCGTGCGGGTGGCCGGGAGTCTCGGCCTGGGGGCCCCGATGGACGGGAGCCACCACGACGCGCCCTGGGCGCGCCGAGTGATGCGAACGATGTGGCATGCGTTTCCTTGGCGCCTCGCGCCATGGGAGTGATGAGGCGCGGGGGCGATCGCGCACAGCCGCTCGTCCGGACCCACAGGTCCCGGAAGATGCCGCTGGCGCAGCCGCGCACCCGCTCGAGGCACCGCTCACGGGCCAGGCGTCGGGCCCCCCGATTCGGGGGACCGCCACGCCGCCGTCCGCGGCAACCTCTGTGAGGAAACCTAGTGAGGCGCGACGTAAATGACAGGTGGGCCGTCACTTCGACCCACTGCGGAGCCACGGCACGGGCCATAGCTTACGGGTGTGTCACTTCGACCCACCTGGGAGCCTCGCCGCCCGCTCCCCTTCAGGACCCGGCTCCTCGTCGTTCTGACGATGCTCGCGCTCGTCCCCGCCCTGCTCCTCACGCTGGCGTGGAGCGGGATGGCCGCACGCGTCCTGCCGATCGTCGGCGGGATCGGCGCGTGGGAGGCGGTGGTCCGTACGGGGGATGCGGCAATAGAGGCCGCCCGCACGCAGCCGGGAACGCCCGAGACGACCGCCGCCCTCGATGCGCACGCGGCGCTGCTCGATGCGTCGGCGGTGCAGGCCCGCCGAACGGCGTTCCTCGGGCAGCGGGTGATCGGCGCCGTGCTCATCGTCGGACTCGTCCTCCTCGTGCTCCTCGGCATCGTCACCTGGCGCGTGGCGGGCCACCTGAGTCGCCAGCTCTCGCGTCCGCTCGACGAGCTCGTGGGGTGGACCGACCGGATCGCGCGCGAGGTCCCGCTCCCTCCGGACGCTGAGGTCACGGTGCGCGGCGCTCCCGAGTTCGGCGTCCTGCGCGACGGGATGCGGCGGATGGCATCGGAGCTGGAGGCGGGGCGGCGGGCCACGGTCGAGGCCGAGCGGCTCGGGGCCTTCCGGGAATCGGCGCGGCAGGTCGCGCACGAGCTGAAGAATCCGCTCACCCCCATCCGCTACGCGGTGGCGACGCTCCGCCGCCAGGCGACCCCGGAGCAGCGCGAAGCAATCGACGTGCTCGATGCGGAATCGGCACGACTGGAGGCGATGGCGACGAGCTTCGCGCAGTTCGGTCGACTCCCCGACGCTCCCACGGCGCCGGTCGACCTCGTCGCCCTCATCCGTGCCGCAGCACGTCACACGCTGCCGCCGGAGGTCACCTTCCGCTATGTCGGCCCCGAGACGCTCGTCATCGACGGGCAGCACGAGGCGCTGCAGCGTGCGATCGCGAACCTGCTCCTCAACGCCACGCACGCCACCGAGGGTCGGGGGACGGTGCGCATCACCGTCGCCGAGACGGAGCGCGATGTCACCATCGCCGTCTCGGACGATGGCTGCGGCATCCCGGCGGCGGAGCTCCCGCGCATCTGGGAGCCGTACGTGACGCGTCGCGCGGGCGGCACCGGACTCGGCCTCGCGATCGTGAAGCAGACCATCCTGGCGCACCACGGCGCGGCCGAGGCGAGCAGCACACCCGGCGAGGGAACGACGATCACGCTGCGCCTCCCGCGCCGCACGGGGTGACGCGAGATGCCCTCGGTGCTGGTGGTCGACGATGAAGCCAACCTCCGCTGGATGGTCGGGGCCGTCCTCGCACAGGAGGAGTACGAGGTGCACGAGGCCTCGGATGCCGGCACCGGACTCGCGAAGGCGCTCGACGTCGTCCCTGATGTCCTGCTCCTCGATCTGATGATGCCGGGCCCGCGCGACGGCCTCGAGCTCCTCGAAGCGATCCGCGCGCAGCTCCCTGACCTGCCGGTCGTGATGATGTCCGGGAAGGCGGCGCTCGCTGATGCGGTGCAGGCGACCCGACTCGGCGCCGTCAACTTCCTCGAGAAACCGCTCTCTCCCGAAGGCCTGGTGCTCGCGGTCGCGAACGCGATGGAGCTGCGCCAGGTGCGCCACGAACGCGCCGTGCTGCGCGCCGACCTCGGGCGCGGCGCCGACCTCGTCGGCGACTCCCCCGCGATGGTCACCGTGCGCGAGACCATCGCGCGCGTGGCGCGTTCCGACGCGCGCGTCCTCATCACGGGGGAGTCGGGGACCGGGAAGGAGCTCGCAGCGGCCTCGATCCACACCCAGAGCGCGCGCCGGGAGCGCCCCCTGATCCGCGTCCCCTGTGCCGCCATTCCTGCTGAGCGCCTCGCCGCGGTGCTCTTCGGCCAGGAGCGTGGCGCCATCACGGGCGACGCTGAACGCCGCATCGGTCACGTGGAGCTCGCGCACGGCGGGACCCTCGTCCTCGACGAGGTCGCCGCGCTGCCCTCCGACGTGCAGCGCCGGCTCCGGCGCCTCCTCGACGCCCGGGAGATCGAGCGCCTCGGTGGGACGCGTGCGATCAAGGTGGATGTGCGCGTGGTGGCCACGACGCGACACGACCTCCCGCGGCTCGTGCGCGAGGGACGGTTCGACGCCGACCTCTACTTCGGGCTGAATGTGGTCGCGCTACCGCTCCCGCCCCTCCGCGAGCGTCCGACGGACCTCCCCGCGCTCGTGGCGCACTTCGAGGTGCAGCGCCGTCGCCGCGGCGGCCCCGCCCCCACGCGGTGGACCGACGAGGCACTCGATCAGCTCGCGCGCCATCCGTGGCCCGGCAACGTCCGCGAACTCGGGAATGTGCTCGAGCGCGTCGCCCTGCTGCACGAGGCGCACGTCGTCGGCGCGGCCGAGGTGGATGCCGTCCTGCCGAATGATGGGGACCCACCGCTCCCCGCCGCCGAGCAGCTCGACACGCCGCTCGCCGACGCGCTCGATGCGCACGAGCGGCTCTTGATTCTCCGCGCCCTCGCGGCCGCGAATGGTGTGGTCGCCGAAGCGGCGCGACGTCTCCGGACCGACCGCCCCAATCTCTACCGCCGGATGAAACGCCTCGGGATCGGCGACGTAGGATAGGTGTCCACGACTCGCCCGCTCCGCTCCCTCTCAGCCCGTCTCAGTATGCTGCGCACGACTCGCCGCATCGACCGCTCGCTCCGCGTCACCCTCGCGCTCCTCCCTGCCCTGCTCGGCCGCGTCATCGTGGCGAGCGTCCTGCTCGTGAGCGTCCTGCCCGGCGCCGCAGGCGCGCAGGGCGGCCGTGGACGGGAGACCCCCACCTGGCGAGAGGCGGTCGCGCGCTACAACGCGCCGGGGACGACGCGCGTGGATGGTCCGTACACCCTCGAGGCGACGGGCCGCACGTCAGGCGACGTCGCGGTGCTCACCGGGCCCGTGCGCATCGCCGGGACCATCGCGGGGCACCTCGTGGCGGTGAACGCCGACGTGCGGCTCGACGCGAGTGCCGTCATCGAAGGGGATCTTCTGGTGCTCGGCGGCACCCTCGACCGAGCGCCCGAGGCGCGCATCGGCGGAGAGGTGCGCCTGCAGGCGGAGGTGTTGCGCTACCGGCTCGAGGACGGGGTGCTCGTGGCGGAGGAGATGGGGCTCCGCGACTGGCTGCCGGCCGACGCGCGCGATCGGGCGCCCCGCGGCTCCTCGACGGAACTCTTTCACGTCTCCGCGGCGACGTACAACCGCGTGGAAGGGCTGCCCGTCCTCATCGGGCCGAAGCTCCGGCGCCGTACCACCTGGGGGAGCATCGACCTCGCGGCACTCGGTCTGATGCGGACGGCCGGCCCCGTCGCGTGGGATCGCGGCACCCTCGGGCACGACGCCTCGCTGCAGGTGCGCGTCGGCGAGGCGAAGGCCATCGCGGTCGGCGCACGCGCCTTCGACCGAATCGATGCCGTCGAAGCGTGGCAGATCTCCGACACGGAGTCGGGGCTTGCCACGTGGATCGCGCACCGCGACCAGCGCGACTACTACGGTCGGCACGGCGGCGAACTGACGATCGGCGGACGCGCGGGCGGGTACGGGAGCGTCGATCTCTTCGTCGGCCGCGAGCGGTGGCGCTCGGTCGAGGCGCGCGACCCGGTGACGCTGAGCCGCGCCCGGGAGGCGTGGCGCCCGAATCCGATCGTCGACGTGGGGGTCGTCGACCTCAGCGGGGTCCGGCTCCGCATCGACACGCGCGAGAAGCTGCGTTCGCCGCTCACCGGCGGGTGGTTCGTGCAGGCGGACGTCGAGCGCGGGCGCGGACAACTCCTCCCCGCGCTCGACCCGCGGATGCTGCCGGCGCTCGACTTCGCGCCGATCGTCGCGCAGCCCGTCGCGTACACACGCGGCTTCCTCGACGCACGCCGGCGGACGCGGATCGCGCCCGGCACAGAGCTGTCCCTCCGGCTCGTCGCCGGCGGATCACTCGGCGGGGATCGGCTTCCGTTGCAGCGCCGTGTCTCCGTCGGCGGCCCCGGCTCGGTCGAAGGCTACGATTTCCGACGCGCCCCGAACGACGCCGTCGACGTCTTCACCTGCGGCGGCATCGGCATCTGGCCCGGCGACGCGACCCAGTGCGAGCGGATGCTGCTCGCGCAGGCGGAGCTGCGTCAGCCAATCGGCTTCGACTGGCGGATCGGCGGCGACGACTGGTCAATCGGCATCGACGAGCGGCCGAGTTGGGTGCTCTTCGCTGACGCCGGTCGCGGGTGGATGCGACCCGGCACGGGGGACCCGGCCCTCGAAGCCTCGGGGATCCCGCCGCTCGAGAGCTTTCGCACCACCCTGGGCCTCGGCATCGACTTCGGCGGGCTCGGGCTCTACGTCGCGAAAGCCGTGTCCACGGGGCGCGAGCCGATGAACGTCCTCCTGCGCGTCGGCCGTCGGTTCTGATGCATCGACGGGATCATCGTCCCCTTGGGTGCCGGCCGTCGCTTCTGATACGTCGACGAGGGGTCCACTGGCGCGTCCTCGCGGCTGCGCTCGGCGCGGTCCTCCTCACGACGAGCGCGCCGTCACTCGGTGCGTCGCTCGGCGCGCAGGAGCGGCCGGCCGGCGTGAGCCTCGAGCTCCCGTCGATGGAGCGGCTCGCGGAGGAGGGACCGGTCGTGCGCGCCCAAGGCGTGCTGACGACCCCGAATCTCGCAGCGCTCGTGACCGCCGGGTTCCCCGCGCGACTCCGCTTCCGCGTCGAGCTCTGGGCCGAGGGGCGACTCGTCGACGCGCTGCAGCGGGCGGCGACCTGGGATGTGGTGGTGCGACGCCTCGGCGGGGACGAGCGGTACGAGGTGACCCAACTCGTCGGCGCGCAGCGCGTGGCGCTCGGTTCGTATCGCGCGCTCGCCGACGCGGCGGCGGCGGCGGAACGCGCCGTGCGCGTCCCGCTCCGGGCACCGGACGACGGACGGTCTCACTACTTCGTCGCCACCGTGGAGGTGGAGGCGCTCTCGGTCACCGATCTCGACGAGGTGAATCGCTGGTTACGCGGGGAGCTCGAGCCCGCACTGCGCGGAGACCGCGCGGCCGCGCCGGCGCTCGGACGCGGCGTGCGGACGCTCGCGACGCGGTTGTTGGGTGGGGACCGCCGCCGTTACGAGACGCGCAGCCGATCCTTCCGCGCGAGTTCACGCACCACCGTCTCGCCGTAGAAGAGGCGGATGTAGCGCGCCTGGGTCGGCGTGAGCCGACGTACCGCCCACGAGAGGTGCACGAAGTGCGGCTCCGCCGGCTCGGTGAGGAGCTGCATCCCGCATTCCGACACCAGATGGTTCGCCTTGCGCGTGTTGCAGGTGGAGCAGGCCGTCACGACGTTGGTCCAGACGTTCAGACCGCCGCGCGAGATCGGGATGACGTGATCCCGCGTGAGCGATTCCCGCGGCCGCAGCGCCTCGTTCGGCCGCCCGCAGTACTGGCACCGATACCCATCGCGCGCGAAGAGGAAGGTGTTCGTCACCTGCCGACGGAAGCGCCGCGGGACGTGAACGAACGAGCGGAGGCGGATCACGACGGGGTGCGGGACGGAGAGCCGCGCGGCGCGGACGGCGCGCGAGGCATCAGCCTCGACGATCTCCGCCTTCCCGTCGATGACGAGACGGAGGGCCCGCTTGAGCGGGACCATCGTGAGCGGTTCGTACGACGCGTTCAACGCGAGACAACCGACGGTCACCCAGGCCTCCCCGAAGGACCCTCGAACGATAACGCGCGTCGCGGGAGGGTCGCCAGCCGCCAGCTCAGGGAGTCCGGCAGCTCCCGCTCGGCGCCGGCTCCGTCCCCGCGAGGAAATACTCCACGCGCACCGAATCCCCATCGACCGGGCAGGTCGCCGGGAGCCGCTGCCCCGTCCGCTCATCGATCGGAATCGCGCTCACCCCGATCGGGCGCGCCCAGTCCGCGGAGGAAGGGCGACGGGCGTACACCTCGCGCATGAAGGCCGCCCAGGCGGGCGCGGCGAGCTGTCCACCCTGCGCGTTGTCCTTGATGCGTCGGCGGCGGTCGAATCCCATCCAGACTCCCGCGACGAGATCCGAGGTGTACCCGACGTACCAGACGTCGGAGTAATCACTCGTCGTCCCCGTCTTCCCCGCGGTGGGTAGCAGGAATCCCGCGCGGCGGATCGCCGTCCCTGACCCACGACTGACGACGTCCTTCATCATATCGACCATCATCCACGCAGCCTCGGGCGTCAGCACCTGGACGCGCTCCGCCTTGGCCTCCTCGAGGACGCGGCCATCCGTCGTCTCCACGCGCACGAGCGGGTTCGGCGCGACACGCCATCCGAGGTTCGCGAAGGTGGCGTACGCGGCAATCAGCTCCAGCGGCTGGACCTCCGCGGTGCCGAGCGCGATCGACGGATACGGCGGAATCTCCGTGGTGAGGCCGAAGGTGTGCGCGAGGTCGGCGACCGCCCCCTCGCCGACCTCCATCGCCATCTTCACCGCGGGCAGGTTGCGCGACATGAAGAGGGCGCGGCGCATCGACATCTCGCCCTCGTAGGTGTTGTCGAAGTTCTTTGGGCTCCAGAGCGACCCGTCCGCCTGCGATACCTCGATCGGCGAGTCGTCGACGACCGCGCTCGGCGCGCGCCCCGCCTGCACCGCCGCCGCGTACACGAACGGCTTGAATGTCGACCCGGGCTGTCGCCGGGCCTGCGTCGCCCGGTCGAATTTCGAGTCGTCGTAGTCCCGCCCACCGACGAGGGCACGGATCCCGCCGGTCCGCGGATCGATCGCGACGAACGCCCCCTGCAGGTACGGCGAGTCGGCACTCGCCGGATCGTCAGCCCCACCCGCCGCACGGGCGAGATACCCCTCGTAGGTCAGGTGCGGATACGGCCCATGCACGCCAGCCTCGACGGCGCGGAGCTGACGGTCAATCGCCCGCTCCGCCGCGCCCTGCATGTCGAGGTCGAGCGAGGTGATGACCCGGAGCCCCTGTCGCGTCGCGCGCGTCCCGTATCGCTCGGCGAGGATCTGCCGGACCCACTCGACGAAGTACGGGGCCACATCGCCACCGCCACGCACGGTGCGGACGATGCGCAGCGGATACGCTTTCGCCGTCGACGCGTCGGCATCGGCCAGCGCCCCGCCGCGCCGCATCAGTTCGAGCACGGAGTTGCGGCGCTGGATCGCCCGATCGGGGAAGCGGCGGGGGTTGTACCGCGCCGGGGCCTTGGGCAGCGCGGCGAGCATCGCCGCCTCGGCGACGTTCAGTTCCGTCACCGCCTTGCCGAAGTAGCGCTGCGCCGCCGACTCCACGCCATACGCCCCCGCCCCGAGCGGAATCTGATTGAGGTAGAGCTCGAGGATGCGCTCCTTCGGGAAGCGTGACTCCAACTGCCGAGCCACCTTCATCTCGCGGAACTTGCGCAAGAGGTTGTCGCGGACGCCGGAGACGCGCGTGCGCGAGGGCAGCTGCTCGGGGAAGACGTTGCGGGCGAGCTGCATCGTGATCGTCGAGAAGCCTTCCGAGAGCCCGCGCGCCTTCACGTTCGACCAGACCGCACCGAAGATGCGTCGATAGTCGATACCGCCGTGTCGGTAGAAGCGCTTGTCCTCGGTGAGGACGAAGGCCTGCACCACATGCGCGGGGATGTCGGCGAGCCGGACCAGCGACCGCCGCTCGAGCCCCACCTCGGCGATGAAGCGGCCATCCACGGCGTAGAGGCGCGCCGGCTGCGCCGGCTCGTACTCGTCGAACTGCGCCACGGAGGGGCAGGTGTCGCCGCGGCAGAGGAAGACGTTCCACCAGAGGAGCCCCGACACCCCGACCACGAGGGCGCCGACGCCGAGGCTCAGCAGAAGGGGGCGGATCAGACGTCGCATCGCGTCCCGGAAGCTAGGGGACGCTTGGGGGCGCGGGCAACGCGGACCGCGTCCGGTGTGC
>JBMTAR010000076.1:0-9390 GCA_049428925.1 Gemmatimonadaceae bacterium | reverse complement strand
CGGAACGGCACGTCGATCTCCAAGCCGTCCTTCGCGAGGATCAGCTCCCCGGTGTACGCCTCGCGCGCCTCGCGACCGAGGTCGCTCGGGTCGCGGGAATACCGTGCGGAGAAGTGCGTGAGGGCGAGACGCTTCGCCCCCGCCATCTGCGCCACCGTCCCCGCCTCGCGCGCGGTCGAATGCATCGTCTCGCGCGCGCGCTGCTGCTCCTCGTCGCCGAAGGTCGCCTCGTGCACGAGGAGGTCCGCCCCTTCGGCGGCTTGGATCGTCGCCGCGCAGGGGCGCGTGTCGCCGGTGATCACCACGGTGCGCCCCGGGCGCGTCGGGCCGACGAGCGTGTCGGGTGAGATCAGGCGGCCGTCGGGGAGCGTCACCGCCTCGCCTTTGTGGATGCGTCCCCAGAGCGGGCCCTCAGGGATCCCGAGCTCGCGCGCGAGGTCAGGATCGAAGCGGCCGAGGCGGTCCTGCTCCACGAGCGCGTACCCGACGGCGGCGCCCTGGCGGTGCTCGACGGTGAACGGCTTGATGATGTAGCCCGAGCGGAGGATCGGCGTCCCTGGCTCGACGTCGGTCACCGTGAGCGGGTAGGTGAGCCGCTCGTTGCCCAGCCCCTCCGCGCGCTTGAAGAGCGCCTGCGCGCCGCGCGGGCCCCAGAGTCGGAGCGGCTCCTCGCGCGCCTGCAGCGCGAAGGTCTTGAGGAGCCCGAGCGCGCCGAGGAAGTGGTCGGTGTGGAAATGGGTGAAGAAGATGTCGCCGAGGGTGAAGCCGACACCCCAGCGCATCATCTGGCGCTGCGTTCCCTCGCCGCAGTCGAAGAGCATCGTCTCGCCGTCGCGGGTGAGCGCGATCGACGACATCCCGCGCTCGACCGTGGGGCGCGAGGCGGAGGTCCCGAGGAAGCGGAGGGAGAGCGACATCGTGCGGGAAAGGTAAGGTCGGCCGACGCGAACGGGGTCGTGCCGTGCCCGATCGCGCGGCTGTCAGGCCGTCCGCGACAGGCGCTCGATCAAGGTGCGCGCGGGAATGGGCGGGCCCGTCAGGTACCCTTGGAGGTGCGTGGCGCCGAGCGCGCTCACGACCTCCCGTTGGACTCGGGTCTCGACGCCTTCGATGACGACCTGGATCTGCAACTCGCGGCCGAGTGCGAGGATGGCACGAAGGACGCCCTGTCGGCGCGGGCTCCGGTCGATATCGGTGAGGAACGCGCCGTCGACCTTCAGGGCGTCGATCGGCAGCTGATCGAGCTGTCCGCAGGAGGAGAACCCCATCCCGAAGTCGTCGAGCGCAATTCGCATTCCGCGCCTCCGGAATCCGCCCAGCAGGGTGCGGATCGCAGGGTCGAAGCCCATCGAGGCGGATTCGGTGATCTCGAGATCGAGCGCGCTCGACGGGACGTCCGATTGCGAGAAGAGGGCGTCGGCTGGAGCAATCCCGTTGGCCGCTTCGGAGAGCACGGACAGCGGGATGTTGATGCTCACCCGAAAGTCGGGATGGATGTCCCGGCGGAAGGTCGCCACGTCCCGTGCCGCCCGTTCGACGACGAAGGTCGTGAGCTGGGTCATCAGGCCGGCGGCTTCGGCGGATGCCACGAATTCGGCGGCGGGGACGAGGCCGCGTGAGGGGGAGTGCCAGCGCAACAGGGCCTCTGCCGAGGTGACGGGGCCCGGCGCGGTGGGGACGATTGGCTGGTAGTGGAGGTCGAATGCCTCCGAGCTCAGGCCGAGCATGATCTGCCGCCCGATGCGGAGTCGCTCCTCGGCGAGCTCGCGCATGTGCGGCTGGTAGCGGGCTGGGCGTCGTGCGTCGAGGTCGCCGGCGAGGTTCCGTGCCAGCTCCGCGGCGGAGCGCAACGTGGCAAGGTCGGCGCCGTCTCGGGGGAATCTGGCATAGCCGACCCTCGGATTGGTCTGCAGCGCGTACTGGCCCGTGATGATCGGTGGTGTCAGACGGTGTAGCAGGTCCTGGAGGTCATCAGGTCCGTCGGTATCCTCCGCGAGGTGGGCGTCGCGCAGCAGGAGCAGGAAGTCCGCGCTGCCCGTGCGAGCGATGTGACGTTCCCGCCCGATCGGATCGGCCATCCGCTGGGCCAGCGTGGTGAGGGCGAGCTGCTGGCTCCCGGGCTGCAAGGCACGGAAGCTCCGCTCCCACTCCTCGAGTCGAATCGAGGCGATGCACCAGGTGCCGTCCCCCACGGTGGGAGTCAGGCGAGTCTCGGCGACCTCGGCGAACCCCTCGGGGGTGAGGAAGCCGGTGCTCCGGTCCAGGCGCGACTGGTTCATCCGGGCCTGGATGCGGAGCCGGCTGGCGGAGAAGGTGGCGACGCCGGCCAGAACGAACGGGATCGAGAGCACCTGCTGCATCGTCGCCCCCTCGATGTCAGCGAGTGCGAGCAGGCACCACGCAATCGGGTGGCTCGCCAAGGAGGCCGCCGTCAGCTCGTGTCCCATATACGGCTCCATCCGGAACAACCGAGCCTGCTGGACCGCGCCGTAGCCGGCGACGGCGGCTGGTACCGCGTGCATCAGTGGGGTATATCCGGGACGTCCCATCTTCACGATCACGAAGGCCAGCATCACGAGCGTCACGGCACCAAGGAATTGCGCGAGGGTGACGACGTGCTGGACTACGGCGGTTGCCGCCAGGCCCCGGGGTGTCGAGTGCTTGTGCAGACCGATCAGCAGGCAGGCCAAAGTCACGCTGGCCGTCACGAGCGCGAAGCTGTTCCATCCCAGGATCCTCGGGAAGGCCGCCGCCGCGGACCCGGTCGTGATGTGATTCGCGAAATAGAGGATGTAGCCGGCCCCGAGCCAGCGGAATCCGTGGGACTCGTCGTCGTTCCGATGGCGGAAGAACAAGATTCCGACCAGCAGGGCGAGGACGCCGAGGGAGTTGTCAATCACCTCGAGGAGGGATGCCGACATAGACTCTGCTCCGGTGCGTGACGCCCCCGGCATCCGCTGCGCGGAGGTGGTCGGGGTGGCGTCGGGGCGGCTGCATTGACGACATCCGCGGTGCGCCGTCATCGGCGGCTGGCGGACCGAGGGGAAAATAGCGGGCTCGGCCCCGGGAAGCACGGCGGCCTCGCCTCTGACGCCCAATCAGGTCAGACTTCGAGTGAGCCGCCCGTCCCACCCCGTCCTTCTGCTCACATGGCTATGCCGCTCCGATTCCTGCTCATCGCGTTGCTTCTCCCGATGGTCGCCGGCGCGCAGCCCGGGATGTCTGGGGGCGTCCGTATCGCACCCGGGCAGGAATGCCCGCCGGGGATGACGGAGGTCCGCCCGGGCAACTGTCAGGCGCCGACACTCCCGCCGCCCTCGATCCTCGACTATCGGCCGCGCTCGACGCTCGTGACGACGGAGCACCTCGTGCCGAAGGCCAAATTCCCGGCCATCGACTACCACGGGCATCCGACCACGCAGCTCGGGTCGGCAGAGGGGCTCACGCAGCTCGCCGATGACCTCGACCGCATCGGGGTGCGCGTGATCGTCGCCGCGAACAACGTCCGGGGCGACGAACTGCGGCGACAGCTCTCTACCGCGCAGGCCCACCCGCGGATGCGCGACCGGATCCGCTTCCTGACCGGGATCGACTTCACCGGCGTCGGTACGCCGGGGTGGGCCGAGCGTGAAATCGCCGCGCTCGAGGCCGCCGCGGCGGCGGGGGCTGTCGGCATCGGGGAGATCGGCAAGGGGCTCGGCCTCACCGCGCGGAAGGCGGACGGCACGCGGCTCCGTATTGACGACCCCGCGCTCGATCCCGTCTGGCAGGCGGCGGCGCGGCTCCGCTTCCCAGTCTTCATCCATACGGCGGACCCGCAGGAGTTCTGGCGGCCAATCGACAACACCAACGAGCGGTGGCTCGAGCTCGCGCTCTTTCCGTCGCGTCGGTATCCGGCGGAGCAGTTCCCGAGCTTCGAGCAGCTGATGACTGAGCGCGACGCGATGCTGCGCCGAAACCGCGGGACGACGTTCGTGGTGGCGCACATGGGGTGGCACGCGAACGATCTCCCGCGGCTCGCCACGATGATGGACGAGATGCCGAACATCCTCGTCGAGGTCGGGGCGGTGCTCTACGACATCGGGCGTCAGCCACGCGCCGCGCACGACTTCTTCGTGCGGTACCAGGACCGCATCCTCTTCGGGAAGGATTCGTTCCAGCCCGCGGAGTTCCCGTACTACTGGCGGGTGTTCGAGACGCGCGACGATTACTTCGACTACTACCGCGACTACCACGCCACCTGGAAGCTCTACGGGATCGATCTCCCCGACGCGGTGCTGAAGAAGGTCTACTTCCAGAATGCGCTGCGGATCACGCCGGGGATCCCGCAGCAGGGGTGGCCGCGGTAGGGCACGAAGGCTCCAGCGGGCCCTCAGCCCACAATCGTCTCCCAAATCGCCGCGTCGATGTTGGCCCCGCTGACGATGACCGCGAGGGGGCCGCGCGCCACGCGCACCCGCCCGCTCCGTAGCGCTGCCACACCGACCGCTCCTGATCCCTCCACGCGCACCCCGTGCGCCGCGTGCAGCCACCGAATCGCCTCGGCGATCTCCTCCTCCTCGACGGTGACGATCGCATCGAGCGCGGCCTGCCCCTGCGCGAGCATCTCGTCGTCCACGAGCCCGGCGAGCCCATCGGCCAGCGTGGGCAGGTCCGGGATATCCGTGGAACGACCTGATGCGAGCGCGAGCGCCATCGCGTTCGTGCGCACACTCTGTGCCCCGATGATCCGCACATCGGGCACCGCGTCCCGCAGGTACCCGCCCACCCCACCGGCGAGCCCGCCCCCACCGACGCAGACGAGCAGCGTCGCCACGTCGGGGCGCGCGGTCATCACCTCGAGCGCGACGGTCCCCGCGCCAGCGAGCAACGTGCGCCCGGTGCACGGGCTCACGAAGGTCGCACCCATCTCTCGCGCGAACGCCCGCGCGGCCGACTCGGCGGCGTCATAGGTCGGCTCGGTGGCGATCACTATCGCGCCCCGCGCCGCGATCTTCTCGCGCTTCACCGCGGGTGCGCTGGCGGGCACGAACACGGTCGCGGGGACGCCGAGCCGCTCCGCCGCCATCGCGAGCCCGATGCCGTGGTTCCCCGCGGAGGAGGCCACCACCCCACGCGCGCGCGCCGCGTCGTCGAGCGCGAGCATCGCGTGCAGCGCGCCACGCAGCTTGAACGAGCCCCCGTCCTGCTCGCATTCGAGCTTGAGTAGCACCTCGCCGCCGGCGCGGGCCGAGAGCTCGGGTGATGCGACGAGCGGGGTCTCGCGCACGAGCCCGGTGAGCCGTGCCGCGGCGGCACGCACCTCGGCGGCGGAGGGGAGGATCGACGACATCCGGGGAATGTATCGGCCGGTCGGACGGGAGCGCTCAAGCTTCGCTGCGCGTCTCGCCGACGCGCCGCCGTGCACACCGCGCTGGCGCTTGCGCCCCCGCGCCTCGGGCGGACCTTACACTATGCCCTTCGACCCCGCCGTCACCTTCCTCGCGCGCTCCCGCTACTACCTCGGGCTCGAGTACCCCGGAAAGATCCGACTCGCGCTCACCGCGATGCCCGAGGATCGCCTCTGGCACCGACCCAACGTGTCGTCGAACAGCGCGGGCAACCTCGTCCTCCATCTCGCCGGCAACGTGCGGCAGTGGATCGTGAGCGGGGTCGGTGGCGCGCCGGACGTCCGGGCCCGCGACGCCGAGTTCGCCGCGCGCGATGGTGACGGCCGCGACGCGCTGCTCGCGCATCTCGAACGGGCCTGCGCTGATGCCGTTGCCGTGCTCGACCGCCTCGACCCCGCCGCGCTCGGTGAGGCCCGTCATATCCAGGGTCGCGAGACGAACGTGATGGCGGCGATCTATCACGTCGTCGAACATTTCTCGACGCACACGGGGCAGCTCATCCTCCTCGCGAAGGCGAGCGCCCCCGACGGCGCCATCCGCTTCTACGATGACACGGGCGGGCTCGCGCGGCCGCTCTTCCTCCCGCCGGGCGTCAGCGACGCGCCCTGACCCCATCCCTCTCACCTCCTCCAGCCGACCGATGCGTCACCGCCGCCGTTCCATCGTTCCACCGTCGTGCCTTGCGATCCTCCTGCTGGTCGGGTGCGGCACTCCCGGCGCGCGTGAGCGCGTGGACCTCCTCATCCGCGGTGGGACCGTCGTCACGATGGATTCCGGCCGGCGCGTGCTCGACGACGGCGCGGTGGCGGTCCGCGGGGCTCGCATCGTCGCGGTCGGTCCGACCGCCGAGGTCGAGGCGCGCTATGTCGCCGACGAGACCCTCGAGGCCGCGCGGC
The DNA here is from genome assembly GCA_049428925.1 of Gemmatimonadaceae bacterium. GTDB lineage: Bacteria > Gemmatimonadota > Gemmatimonadetes > Gemmatimonadales > Gemmatimonadaceae > Pseudogemmatithrix. Next base: position 3,104 of record JBMTAR010000076.1, on the reverse strand, counting down.
AGATCGTGATGCCGGGTCTCATCGATGGCCACGGGCACGCGGGCCACGGACTGGTGAAGTCGCTCGGGATGGATACCGACGCGTTCTATCCGGCGACGGAGGCGATCTACGCGCGTGGGTCGACCGTGGACTTCTGGCGCGCCGAGGCGTTCCTGACCGGCGCGGAGCGCGTGCGGTTCGGGGTGACGACGTCCCTCAGCTTCCTCGGCGGGGGCGACATGGTGATGCGCACCGACGACGCGACGTACGGCGACGCCTACCTGCGGGCGATGGAGCAGGTGGGGCTCCGGTTCATTCTCGCCGTCGGCCCGCGCCGTCCCCCCTTCCCGCAGCGGTATGTCGAGTGGGTCGGCGATTCGGCTCGTCCGGTGGATGTGAGTTTCGATCGGCAACTCGCGGTGTCGGAGGAGCTGATCCGCACCTGGCATCGGAAGGGGGACGGTCGACTGCAGCTTGCGATGGCGTTCCCGACGCACCACCCGGAGCAGACGCCGCTCCGCGGGGCCGCGCTCGATTCGCTCGTCGCACAGGCACGCGCCACCCGGGCGCTCTCGAAGACGCACGGCCTCCTCTTCACGCAGGACGGCCACTCGAAGTACAGCGTGGCGTTCGCCGACGAGGTGTTCGACATCCTCGGCCCCGACGTCCTCCTCTCGCACGCCACCGGGATGACCGATGAGGAGATCGCCATCGTCGCGCGCACGGGGACCAAGGTCGTGCACAACCCGAGCGCCAACGCCGCGATGCGCGAGCGGTTCCGGCTCGTCGAACTGCTCGATGCGGGCGTGACGGTGATGCTCGGGTCCGATGGTGTCGCGCCCGACCGGAGCTACGACATGTTCCGTCACATCTTCCAGGCGATGCGCTATCATCGGGCTGCGTGGCAGGACACGAAGGTCCTCCCCGCGGGGAAGGCGCTCGAGATGGTGACCGTCGACGCCGCGCGCGCGCTCGGCATGGCGGACGAGATCGGCTCGCTCGAGGTCGGGAAGCGCGCTGACATCATTCTGGTGGACGCCGCCCGCCCGCATATGATGCCCGCGCAGATGCCGCTGTATCGCCTCGCGTACTTCGCGAACGGCAACGACGTCACGACGACCATCGTCGACGGCCGCATCCTGATGCGGGACCGGGTGCTGCAGACCGTGGACGAGCGTCAGGTGGTGGACGACGCTCAGCGTGAGGCCGACCTCGCCATCCGTCGGACCGGGCTCGATTCGCTGCTGCAGACGCCGGAGGGCTTCTGGGGGCGGAGCCGACTGCCTTAGTGCGGCGTATCGCTCCGCCGCACCCGTCCTAACGCGGGAACATCCGGATATACGCCTCGGCGTCGAACTTCTCGCGCGCGCGCGCGAGGCTCATCGGACGGATCACGCCGAAGACCGGCTTGTCGAACCAGGGGCGGTCGAACTTCCCAAAGCACCACTGGATGCCGCCATAGCTCGACGGGTCACGGCCATCGAGCGCCCACTTGTTGTTCAGGTGGATGAGATGCTCGAGCGCGTGCTTGTACTTGGCCGTCCAGAGGAGCACCGACTTCCCCCAGAGCATCCGGACGACGTTGTGCATATGGCCCGTGCGGACCATCTCGCGCTGCGCTGCGTTCCAGAGCTCGTCGTGCGTCTCGGCGCGCTCGAGCTGGTCGAGCGAGTAGACCGCCTCGCGTGGGTCGTCGGTATGCGCCGCCATCGTGCGGTGCACCCAGTCGGGGAGCCCCTTCAGCTTCCCGAAGTTCGGGTTGCGGAGGCAGAAGTTCAGCGCGAGCTCGCGCCAGGTGACCAGCTCGTCCTGGAACTTCGCCGCCGACTCGGCGTGGCCCGCCGCCCGCACGGTGCGCAGCACCTCCGCCGCCGAGATCTGCCCGAAGTGCAGGTAGGGGGAGAGACGCGAGGAGCCCGCGGTATCCGATGGCTCGTTGCGGCGTTCCGCGTAGTCCGCGAGCGCGTCGTCGCAGAAGGCGCGGAGCCGCGCGCGCGCGCCGTCGAGCCCGCTCGCGAAGGGGACCGGCGGCACCGTGTGGTCAATCTCGCAGCGTGCGACCTCCGCGGTCACGTCGAGGCGCTTCAGGGCGAGCCGGTCCACTTCGAGCGAGCGCCAGACGGCATCCGGCAGTGCGCGCGCCGCTGAGCGGTCCTCCACCGGCTCGAGGGCGAGGTCGAGAAGCTTCGCGATCTTCGGGCGGATCGTTCGGGCCGCGTACTCCTCCTTCACGAAGGCGCCGGAGGGGACGATGGCGTGCGACTCCACCGCGTCCACGCGGCAGGGGGCCCGCTCGGCGAAGCGCGCGGTGCGCTCCGCGATCCCCGCGGTGGGGAAGCGGTCGGTGACCACGAGCGCCGCGCGCGCGGCGAGGCGGTCCACCACGCGGCGGTCGTCGTCGCGGCGGCGTCGGAGCACGAACTGATACGAGAGCCCGAGGGACGCGGCGCGGGCGTGGAGCGCGCGGGCGTTCTCGAGGATGACCGTGTGGATCCGGTCGCTCGCGTGCTCGTAGGTCGGGTCGAGCCCCTGGTGGATGAGGAGCGGCTTGTTCAGGCGGTCGGCGTGCAGAACCGCTTGGCGCAGGGCCCAGTTCTCCTCGAACCGGTGGGTGCTCTGCATCCAGTAGAGGACATACTCCCCTTCCGGTTGGGTCCGGACCTCGTTCAGGGTCACCGTCCGGAGGGCGAGCTGGTCGCGGACGAAGTCGGACTCGAGGGGGTGGGGGCGCGCCTGGCTCATCCTCGGCAAAGTCCGCGGGGGTGGCGCCCGGTTCCCGTGGCCGCTATGATTGGAGTATCGGCGGCCCCGCCCAGACCCACCGGACGGGGCCGTTGTCGTGACGGGAACCTTGCCCATTCGTCCGGGTATCTGAAGGCTGGACGAGGGGTTACGCGGTGGACCGACACGTTGCGGGGCTGTAGCTCAGCTGGGAGAGCGCTGCAATCGCACTGCAGAGGTCAGGGGTTCGATCCCCCTCAGCTCCATATAGTTCGTGAAGTCTCGCTGGTCCGTTCGACACAACTGAAGCCCGCCGCCGTTCGGTAGGACGGAGAGTTCCAATGACGGCGCGCGTGGCAGTGTCCGATCGAGTCCAGCATCCCCAGGCGCCGCGAACCTCCGGG
>JBMTAR010000075.1:0-9394 GCA_049428925.1 Gemmatimonadaceae bacterium | reverse complement strand
CAGGAGCGCGCGGCGCGCGCACAGCCGCTGCGCACCGCCCCCGACCTCGGGATGCCGGCGGCGGCCCCCTACGTGGTGGATGTCGTGCGGGTGCGTCTCGAGCGCGCCGGAATCCGTGTCACCGAGGGCGGCTACCGCATCACGACGACGATCGATCCCGCGCTGCAGCGCGCCGCGGCGACGGCACTCGCCGACGGGCTCGCCGGGATCGAGGCGCGCGGGGACTATCGCCACCCACGCTACGCCGACCGCGCGCGCGGCTCCACCGACTACCTGCAGGGCGCGGTCGTCGCGATGGAGCCCGCCACGGGCGATGTCCGCGCCCTGATCGGCGGGCGCAACCATCAGGAATCGCCGTTCAATCGCGCGGTGAATGCGGTGCGGCAGCCGGGCTCGAGCTTCAAGCCGTTCATCTACGCGCGGGCGCTCCTCGACTCCCTCCCGCCGACGACGATCATCCCCGACACGGCGCTCGCGCTGCGCCTCGACCTGACCGTCTACCGGCCGCGGAACTCGGATGGCGCCTTCCTCGGACCGATCACGATGCGCGAGGCGCTCGCGCAGTCGCGCAACACCGTCGCGGTGCGCCTCTGGGAGCGCCTCGGTGCCGATTCGGTGATTGCGGTGGCGCGGCGCGCGGGGATCTCCTCCCCGATCGCCCCCTTCCCCTCGAGCGCGCTCGGCGCCTCGGCGGTGCGTCCGATCGACCTCGTTGCCGCCTACACGACCTTCGCCAACCTCGGCACCCCGGTGGAGCCGCGCTTCGTGTTGCGCGTGGAGGATCCGAGCGGCCGACCCATCTACACCGAGGCCACGCAGCAGCTCGCGCCGGCGATGGACAGTGCGGTCGCCTACGTCACGCGCGATCTGATGCGCGGCGTGGTCGAGAATGGCACCGCCACCGCGGTGCGGCGGCTGATCCCGGCCGCGGTCCCCGTCGCGGGGAAGACCGGGACCACCGACGACAACAGCGACGTCTGGTTCGTCGGGATGACCCCGCAGCTCGTGGCCGGCGTCTGGATCGGCTTCGACCGGCCGCGCTCGATCTCGCCGGGCGCGGCGGGTGGGACCCTCGCCGCACCGATCTTCGGACAGATGCTCGCTCGCTGGGGGGGACTCACCCCGGCGGTCTGGACGCCGCCCGCCGGCGTGGTCACGGTCGAACTCGACCGCGCGACGGGGGATCTCGCTGAGCCGAACACCCCGGCGGCCCGCCGGTACGCGGAGATCTTCGTCGCCGGCACCGAACCGGCGGCGCTCCGTGTCGACGCGCGCCGGCTGCTGCGCGCCGCCCCCTGGGTGGGGTACTGAGCGCGCCCCGTGATGTACGTTCCCACCGACCGATTGCTCCCGGAGCCTCCGATGACCCGTGCTCTCCCCCTCCTCGCCACCCTGCTGCTGCTCAGCGCCGCCTGCGGCCGCGCCGAGAATGAAGCGGGCGATGCGGCCCCCGGCGATACGACGATGACGAGCCCCGCGACGCCGATCATCGATTCCGCCGCCCCCTCCCCCACGACGGACACGGCTCCGTCGACGTCGACGCCGGTGCGGCCGAGCACCACGACCCCGTCGAGCAGCGCCGTGAAGCCCGCTCCCGCGCCCTACATCGGCCGGGACTCCGCCTTCGGCCCGACGTATGAGGTCGATTCCACCGGGAAGGTCACCCCGATCCGCGTGAAGAAGCCGGTGAACCGATGAGCAATCGCGCCGCTGGAGGTCGTCGCGTGTCAATGGACGCGCGTATCGGCGCTCGCACTGCGGGCCTCGGTGCTCGCGCGTTCATGTTGGGCGCGGCGGCAGCGCTCCTCGTCGCCTGCGGCGATGGGGCGAGTGGTCCCTCCCTCCCCGGTCCTGCCGCGAAGCTCACCGTGAGCAGCGGTGACGACCAGGCCGCGCTTGCGGGGACGTCAGTCGTCCTCCCGGTGCGCGTGAAAGTCGCCGACGCCAAGGGGAAGGCACGCCCCGGCGATACCGTCACCTTCGCCGTCGCGAAGGGGGGCGGCACGCTCACGGGCACCCTGCGAGTCGTGACCGACGCGACGGGGAACGCGGTCGCCCCGCTCTGGACCCTCGGGAAGAACGGCGGCACGCAGCAGCTGACCGCCACGAGTGGGACCCTGTCGACCGCGATCGACGCGCGCATCCAGACGGCGTACAAGATCGATCTCCGCTACGCGGGGACACCGCCCGCCGGCATCATCGCCGATGCCTTTAGCGCGGCCGTGGACCGTATCACCGCGATGATCGTCGGGGACGTGCCCGATGTCCCGATCGGGACCTCCAGTTCGCCGTTCCAGGTCACGCAGTGCAACAGCTCCTTCACCGGCGTCAACGCGCTGAACGAGACCGTGGATGACGTCCTGATCTTCGCGAAGGTCGAGCCGATCGACGGCGTCGGGCAGGTCCTCGGCACCGCCGGCCCCTGCCTCACGCGGACCACCGGTGGGCTCACCGCCCTCGGCGTGATGCGCTTCGACAGCGCCGATCTCGCCGACCTCGCGTCCCGGGGGCGGCTCGCAGACGTGGTGTTGCACGAGATGCTGCACGTGGTCGGGCTCGGGACGCTCTGGAAGAGCCGCGGCCTCCTCGCCGACACGGGGACCGTGAACGTGCGCGTCACCGGTGCGCTGGCGGCGGCGGCCTGCGTGAACGACCACGCCGGCGGCGCGGTCTGCGCGGGGGCGGTCCCCGCCGAGAACTGCCTCGACCTCCCGAGCAGCGTCACCTGCGGTGCCGGGACGATCAACGCCCACTGGAAGGAGACCACCTTTCGCACTGAGCTGATGACCGGCTATGCCGGGAGCAGCAACCCGCTGAGTCGGATGACGATCCAGGCGATGGCCGACCTCGGCTACGCGGTGCACCTGGGACCGGCCGACACCTACACCGTCCCGGCTGCGTTGATGGCGTCGGGAAGTCTGTTCCGCTCCCTCGACGATGGCCCTCCGCTCCTACTGGCGGAACCGATGCGGCCGCGGTTCAGCGTCGATGCGGGCGGACGCGTGCGTCCGCTGGTCGCGCCGCGTTAGCGCCGCGACCCCGTCCAGATCGCGATGAGTCCGCATCCCTGCGCCATCCGGCTCCCGGCGACGCGCTGCAGTTCCACCGGGACAGCGGCCGCACTCCCGTAGATCTCAATCGCCGCGATTGACGGCGCCGCGATGATGTCGTCGATCGCTGCGAGCGAGCTCATCGGCGGCGGGTTCGGGTTCCCCATCGCCTCCTCATAGGTGCCGAGGAGGCGCTGGCCGTCGAGGAGGATCGTCATCGCACACATCACGCCGCGCCCCTGCAGCACCGCCTTCCCGTTCATCGGCTGCACCTTGATGAAGCGGTCCCCCTGCAACACCTGCGTGAGGCGGAGCGGGTTGCGGAACTCGAGCTCCTCCGGCGTGATGATTCGCGCCGCGAACGCGCCGCGCTGGATGCGCGCGGCCCGATCATAGAAGCCGGTTCGTGCGAGCGGCGTGTTCGCACGGGCCGAGACGGTCACCGGATCAAGGGTGTTCGGGAGCGGGATCAGATCGGTCAGGAAGACGCCGGTGGTCGGGTTCCGCTTCACCCATCCCGTGAAGGGATCGAAGCCCATCCGTCGCACCTGCAGATGCAGCGAGTCGGGGACGCGCATCGCGAAGGCCGCGCGGCCGGAGTCGTCCGCCACGCGGCTCACGCCGTTCACGATCGAGACATACGCGAAGGGGATCGCGTTGCCGCGCACGTCGGTGACCTGCACGACGGCACGGTCGGCCTGCGCCCGCAGCGCAGGGGCGGTGAGCGTGAGGAGGGCGAAGGCGACGATGGCGAGGCGACGGATCACGGGCGGCTCCAAGGCGGGGCGGGGGACGCCGGATGGTACTCCGGCGTCCCCCGCGGTGGTACTGCGACAGGAGCGCGCGCGGAGCGGGCGTCGCCCCCGAGCGCGCGCCCGACGGGGGCGCTCCGTGATGTTACGCCACGACCGCCAGAGGTTCCCCGACGGCCCGGTCGGGCTCGGGGAGGAGCGCGATGGCGAGCACCTGCTCGAGCGATTCCACGAAGTGGAAGCGGAGCTGGCCGCGCGCCTCCTCGGGGACGTCCTCCACGTCGGCCTCGTTCGCCTTCGGGAGGATGACGTCGGTGATCCCCGCGCGGAGCGCGCCGAGGACCTTCTCCTTCACACCGCCGATGGGGAGCACACGGCCACGGAGCGTCACCTCGCCGGTCATCGCGAGGTCCTTCCGCACCGGCCGACCGCTGAGCTCGCTCGCGAGTGCCGTGGAGATCGCAACGCCCGCCGACGGGCCGTCCTTGGGGATCGCCCCCGCGGGGACGTGGATGTGCGTCTCCACGGCGCCGAGGCGCGTGCGCGGGATCCCGAGCCGCTCGGCGTTCTTGGTCACATAGGTGAAGGCGGCGCGTGCCGATTCCTTCATCACGTCGCCGAGCTGCCCGGTGAGGATGAGCGAGACGGGGGCGCCGCCGGCCTCGCCGGCGGGCGCGGCGATCGAACGCACCGAGGCTTCGACGAACATGATGTCGCCACCCATCGGGGTGTAGTACATCCCCGTCGCGATCCCGACCTCGTGCGCGACATTCGCCTTCTCGGGGTGCACCTTGGGCCGGCCGAGGAGCTCGCGCACCTCATCGGCGGTGATCACGCCGTCGGCGGTGGGGTCGCTGCCCTCGCGCGTGGCGATGCGGCGCGCGACCTTGCGCGCCACCTTCCCCACCTCGCGCTCGAGCTGACGCACGCCGCTTTCGCGCGTGTACTGGCTCACGAGCGACGCGATCGCCTCGTCGGTGAAGGTCACCGGCTTGTCGCCGAGTCCGTTCTCCTCGAGCTGCCGCGGGATCAGGTACTTCTTCGCGATCTCCGCCTTCTCGCGCTCGGTGTAGCCGGCGAACTCGACGACCTCCATCCGGTCGAGGAGCGGGCCGGGGATGTTCTGCACGAAGTTCGCGGTCGCGATGAAGAGCACCTCGGAGAGGTCGAACGGCACGCCGAGGTAGTGGTCAGTGAAGGAATCGTTCTGCGCGGGATCGAGCACCTCGAGGAGCGCGCTCGACGGGTCGCCCTGGAACGACTGGCCGAGCTTGTCGACCTCGTCGAGGAGGAAGACGGGGTTCTTGGTGCCGGCCTGCTTCATCCCCTGGACGATGCGTCCGGGCATCGCGCCCACGTAGGTGCGGCGATGCCCGCGGATGTCGGCCTCGTCGCGCGCACCCCCGAGGGCGACGCGCACGTACTCGCGTCCGAGGGAGCGCGCGATCGACTTCGCGATCGACGTCTTGCCGACGCCCGGCGGGCCGGTGAAGAGGAGGATCGGGCCCTTCGCCATCGCGCGCGCCTTGGCCTCGGTGGCCTTGGCCTCCGGGGTCAGTGGCTCACCCGCAACTGCGGGCTCGCCTTCGGTCGCCGTCACCGCCGAGAGGTCCGATGCCGTCGCAGTGGGCGCCGGGCTCGCCGCCTCTGCGCTCGCCTGCGTCGCCCGCAGCTGCCGCACCGCGAGGAACTCGAGCACGCGGTCCTTCACGTCGCCGAGGCCGTAGTGGTCCTCGTCGAGGAGTGTGCTCGCGCGCGGGAGGTCGAGATGGTCATCCGATCGCGTCCCCCACGGGAGCTCGGCGATCCACTCGAGATAGGTGCGGATGACCTGCGCCTCCATCGACTCGCGTCCGGAGCGCTCGAGCCGTCCGAGCTCGCGCTCGACCTCGGTGCGCGCCTGCTTCGGGAGCGGGAGGGCATCGAGCTTGGCGCGCAGCTCCTCGATCTCCTTCGAGGTGTCGTCGTCGCCGAGCTCCTTCTGGATCGCCTTCATCTGCTCGCGCAGGAACATCTCGCGCTGCCGCTCGCCGAGCTCCTCCTGCACCTGCGTCTTGATCTCCTCCTGGGCCTCGAGGAGCGAGATCTGCCGCTGCACGTTGACGAGGACCTTCCGCAGGCGGTCCTCGACCGAGAGGGTCTCCAGGAGGCCCTGCTTCTCTGGCACCGGGAGCTCGAGGTACCCCGCGACGAGGTCGGCGAAGCGGCCGGGCTCAGTGACGGAGTCGAGCACCTGATGCACGACCTCCTCGGGGAGGCCGCGGCGCTCGCCGAGCTCGGCGGCGCGCTCGCGGATCTCCTTGTGGAGCGCGACGAAGGCCGGGTCTTTCTCGTCGATCGGCGCCAGGTCGTCGGTGTGTGCGATGACGGCGGAGAGGAATCCCTCGGTGGTCGTGAACTGGAGGGCCGTGGCGCGCTGCTCGCCGTTCAGGAGAAGCTGCACGCCGCCGAGGCCGCGCTGCACCTGCCCGATCCGCGCGATCACACCGGTCTGGTAGAGGATCTCGGGATCGGGCTCGTCGGCGTTGTCCTTCTGCGCCACGGCGAAGACGAGCCGGTCGGTCTTCAGCGCGGCCTCGATCGCGCGGAGCGTGCCGGGCCGGCCCGCGGCGATCGGCGCCGTGAGGCCGGGGAAGATGACGGTCCCCCGCAGCGGGAGGACGGGAAGGGTCTGTCGGGTGCTCATAGGGACCTTCGGGATGGGGACGCGCGACGAATCGAAGCATCGGTCCGTCGCCTGATGAGACCCGGGGGTGCAAGACGCGTTCCGACTGACTTACGACAGGGTGGCGGGGATTGCAACTTTCCCCCGCCGTCCTGACGGAGGATGCTGCCACGGCGGCGATGGCGCCGTCCGTCGTCCCCCGACCTCATGGCCAGACTCCCTGACACGCCATCCCCCGCGCCCCCGTTCCCAGAGCTTCCGGAGGGGTGGCTGCACGATGTCGCCGCGCGCGAGGCGGGGCGGGCAGCGCTGCGAGCGTGGCGCGATGCGCACCGGCGCTGGCGCGCGGTGCTCCCAGCCGGGGCGGTCCCAGACGGTCCGACGTCCCTCAATCGCATTGCCCTCTCGCAGGGTGATGTCCAGTGGGCGCGACACGCGCCGGCCGCGCGGATCGCCGGCGCCCGTCGACGGATCGGGGTCAGTCTGCTCGTGGTCGCCGGGCTCTTTGCCCTCAATCTCACGACCACCCCAGCATTCCTCTGGGTCCCCTTGCCCGCCCTCGGGGTCCTGCTCGGCCTCGCGCGGCATCTGCTCGCGCTCTGGCGAGATGGCATCTCGCTCGGTGCGATCATCGGTGGCGATGGGCCCTCATCGCCGCCGTCACCCACCTCGCCCGCACGCGCGTCCCGGGCGACGACCGAGGTCTCGGCGAACGAGGTCGAGGCGGTCGGCGACGGGGTGTCGCGGGCGGTGTTGCGTGGTCCATGGGGCGGGCTCGTGCGGGACGTCTACGCCACCCGTGCCGCGATTCGGATGATCCTTGCCCGCGTCCGAGAGGACGATCGGGCGCTCCTCCCTGACGTGGTGCCGGCGGCCGAGGCGGTCGTGGACATCATCCGTGTCCACGCAGCGGCGTTGCACGGGCTCGACTGGGTGGTGTCGAACGCTGCGCGGCCCGAGGATCTCCCGTCCGAGCTGCACGAACGTCGCGGGGTCCTCGCCGCCCAGTGTGAGCAGCTGGCGGGAGCGCTGGAGACCCTCCGAATCGACCTGACGACGTTACGAACCGCCCTCTGAAACAGTCGCTCATTGTCTGGCGATTCGGACATTGTGGTGTATCATTACATCTCTGTCCGGAATGCGCGGGCGGCGTTGACGTCTAACGCTTTGTCTAACAACGACTTGACGATTTGAGCGTGATGACCATCCCTGTCGTCCCTCCAGCATCCGTGCTGGCGCCCCCTCCGCCTCCGCCTGAGCCGGTTTCTTTTCCGCTTGGCTGGCTGCTTGATCACGCGTCAGCACCGATTCAGTATCGCGCCATCATCGACGTAGCAAAGATGGGGGAGAAGGTCGATCCCCGCGTCAACCTGCTGCCCTACACCTACCGGCCGGCACTTGAGCTCGCGGTTCAGGCCGATATCAACGGCATCTGGAACCGGTCGATCCTGAGTGTCCCGGGCGCCCGCGCTGAACATTTCGCGGGGGTCGGGACGGTGCCGGCGTTCCGTCGGTTGACCGAGTGCGGGTGGGACAAGGACGCCCCGCCGCTGCTGCACACGCGTCGCGCCCTCTTCCCGTTGCTCGCTGAGGATCTCGATCCGGCGAAGATGTACGAGTTCGCGCCGACCAAGCCGCGGACCGAACCGGAACTCCTCGCCCATCATCGGCAGGGACTTCGGGAAGCGGCCGGTGCCGCGCTCGCGGGCGCCGGCTTCGAGGCCGACCCGCGGCTACGCGGTGTCGCGCGGCGCATCATCGACCGGGTGGGGGAGTTCCTTCGCTCGCCGCTGGCCGAGAAGCCGTGGATCCGCGTCGGGAACAAGCAGGTCCTCCATCCCGAGGCGTTCCCGCCGACGCTGCACGCGCTGCACCTGATCGCGCACATGCCGCTCTTCCAGAGCGAACATTACGAGACGATGGAGCTGCTGTACGAGTATCTCTCGCGTCCGCTGCCGCGGCAGGTGCCGGTGCAGCAGATCGGGACGCAGCTCGTTGAGGTACCGCAGGTGGTCCTGGGCGACCATCTCCCGCATCGCAATGCCGTCGAGGACGACGTCCCGGCCGCGCTCGCCTGGCTCGAGCTGATGGCGCGGCTCGGCTTCCTCCGCCGCAACGAAGTCTGGCGCAAGATGTACGAGCGCTTCGTCGATGACTGCGGCCGCGACGGCGTCTGGCATCCCCACAAGGGGATGGCGATGCCGAAGAGCTCGAATCCCTACGTCTGGCCGATGTTCCCGCTCGAGGAAGTGCACGGCGGCGATGAGCGCTGGACCGACGTCACCTTCCGCATCGGCCTCATCGCGCGGCTCTCGGGCCGGCCGATTGAGGTGATCTGACCGGAGTCCGAAGATGTCCCCCCGCACGCCATCGCGCCGTACCGGCGCCCGCTCTCCCCGCGCCGCCCGTCCCGCGGCGGCCGTTGACACCGCTGTTGACGTCACTGGTGACGCCGTGGCGTCCGCCCCCACCGCCGCCGTCGCACTGACGCCGGAGCCGGTGGCCGAGGCCTCGCTCACGCTCGCGCAGCAGGAGGCGCGGACCTCCGAGATCACGTTCGCCGACCTCGGCCTCTCCGCGGCGATGCTCGCCTCGCTCACGACCGCGGGGTATGCGCGGCCCACGCCGATCCAGGCGCAGGCCGTCCCGCTCGCGCTCAAGGGGCGCGACCTGATGGGGCTCGCGCAGACCGGCACCGGGAAGACCGCCGCCTTCACGATCCCGATCATCGAGCGGCTGATGGGCGGGGCGACGCGCACGCGGGCGCTCATCCTGACGCCCACGCGCGAGCTCTGCCAGCAGGTCGAGGAGAGCATCCGCAAGTACAGCGGCGGCACGGGCCTCGACGTCATCTCCGTCTACGGCGGCGTCGGGTACGAGGCGCAGACGACCGCGCTCAAGAACGGCGTCGACATCATCGTCGCGAC
>JBMTAR010000074.1:0-9530 GCA_049428925.1 Gemmatimonadaceae bacterium | reverse complement strand
AAGCAGGCCGGTAGGAAGCAGGCCGGCGCGATGGAGGCCCGTGCGGGGCGGGCGAGCGAGTGGGCGCATACCCTCTGACCTACGACGTGGCGCCAGGCGCCGCAAGCGGCGCGCTCGCGGAGCGGGCCGACACACCCGACATTACCGGGATGAAATCGCTGCCACGCCGATTCATCGTGCTCCTCGCCGTCGCCGTCGACCTTGCCGTCGTTGCGTATCTCGCCTTCTGGCCGGTCCCGGTCGACCCGGTGGCGTGGGAGGCGCCGGTGGATGCCGGCCATGTCGGTGCCTTCGCCGTCGACTCGTTGCTCGCGGGCGCGGAACGCATCGCGCTGGGCGATCATCCGGGGCCGGAGAGCGTCGCCCGCGATGCGGCCGGGCGACTCTACGCGGCGACGCTCGACGGCAGCATCGTGCGCCTCGACAGTACCGGGCGACATCCGACGGTCTGGGCGCGGACCGGCGGACGTGCGCTCGGGCTCGCGTTCGGCACGGACGGGACGCTGTACGTGGCTGATGGCATTCGGGGACTCCTCGCCGTCGATACCACCGGGCAGGTGACGGTGCTCGCGACCGAGGCGGAGGGGCGCCCCTTCGGCTTCGCCGACGACCTCGACGTCGCGCCCGATGGCCGCGTGTACTTCAGTGATGCGTCGAGCAAGTTCACCGTGGCGGCGCGGGCGGACGCCAACGCCAGTACACTCGACATCATCGAGCATGGTGGGCACGGGCGGCTCCTCGAGTGGGATCCCACCACGCGACAGGTCCGCGTCATCGCGAGCGGGCTGCAGTTCGCCAACGGTGTCGCCCTCACGGCTGACGCACGCGCCGTGCTGCTCACGGAGACGGGGATGTACCGGGTCGTGCGCGTGGACGTCGTGGGGCCGTCGCGCGGCACGGTGACACCGATCCTTGAGAACCTCCCCGGCTTCCCCGACAACATCACCCGCGATGCCGACGGGCGCTTCTGGGTGGCGCTCTTCGCACCCCGCAAGGCGATCCTCGACCGACTCGCGATGCGCCCCGCGCTGCGCCGGGTCATCATCCGTATCCCGTCTGCGCTCCAGCCCAAGCCATCGCGGTACGCGCATCTCATCGCCATCGACGAGACGGGGCGCGTGCTCGACGATCGACAGGATCCGACCGGCGGCTACGCCCCGGTCACCGATGTGCTCGCGACGGACCGCTGGCTCTACCTCGGCAGCCTCTCCGAACCGACGCTCGCCCGCGTTCCGCGCTGACTCAGCTCGGCGCGCGCTCCTCGAGCCACTCGTCGAGCGCGGCGTAGACCGGGGCGGGATCGACGGCGTTGAAGATCTCATGGTAGAGGCCGCCGAAGCTCTTCGCGCGGACGACGTGCTGTGGCGCCTGCATCGCGAACTTCGCGCTCCCGGCCGGGTCGACGAGGTGATCCTCCAGGGCCCACATCAGGAGTGTCGGGACCGGCCACTGTCGCGCCTGGGCGATCACCTCGCCACCACCCGCCAGCACCGCGCGCGCGAGCCGAGGCGTGATCCGGTCGTGCACGAGGGGATCGGCCTTGTAGGCGGCCACGACCGCGGCGCTCTTGGAGATCTTATCGGGCTGCACGCCGTTGTGGACCGCAAGCCCCGGGAAGAGCGCCGAGCCGACGACGAGTTGGAGTCGCTGCACAAGGCTCGTCTTCACGGCGAGCGCGGGGGAGGAGAGAATCAGTCCATCGACGGGGCGGTACCGGCGTGCCACCAACTGCGCTGCCATCTGCCCCCCCATACTGTGGCCGAGGAGGAAGAGGCGGTTCTGCGGATGCGCGCGCCGCACGGCGTCGATGACCAGCGTGAGGTCGTCGAGGTGATCATCGGGTCGGCGGATCGTCCCGCGGCGCCCCTCGGACTTCCCATGACCCCGGAGATCGTAGGTCACGCAGTCGAAGCCCTGCTTCGTGAGATGCATCGCGACCTTCACGTACCGCCCGGCGTGCTCCCCGAGCCCGTGCACCACGAGGATCGTGCCGCGCGGCCGGCCCGTACGCTTCCACCACCGGACCGACAGGGCGGTGCCGTCGCGCGCGGAGATCTGTTCTGGGGTCGTCGACATGCGCAGGGGGTGGCGGACGGCAAGGGAGGGTCAGCACTTCCGACGCTCTCCCGGTAAGATATGGCCGTAATGGAAGCTCCCGCCACGAACCCCACCCCAACGGACGCCCCGCTCCTCGTCTACGACGGGGACTGCGCCTTCTGTGCGCGGTCGGTGCAGTTCATCCTGCGCTTCGATCGCCGCCGCACGGTTCGCTTCGCCGCGCGCGACGGCGTGCACGGGACGGCGGTCCGCACGCGTCACCCCGCGCTGGCCTCAGTCGACTCCCTACTCTGGGTGGACGGGCGCGGTGCGGGGGAGGTGGTTCGGACCCACTCCGATGCCGCGCTGGCGGCGGCGCGCTATCTCGGTGGGGTGTGGGGTGTGCTCGCTGCGCTCGGTCGGGTCGTGCCGCGTCCGGTCCGCGATACCGTCTATCGCGTCATTGCACGGAATCGCCATCGCCTCGGCGGCGGGGCGGCGGCCTGCGTCGTTTTCACGCCTGAGGAGCGGGCCCGGGTCCTCGAGTAACGCACGGCGCCGCGCGCGTACGGCGCGCCAAATTCGGCCGACACGCCGCGGAGCGCGCCGCCGCCCGCACTCACCCCACCAGCGCCGCGTAATCCTCAGGGGTGTCGATGTCGCGCAGTGCCGCCACCGGCCAGTCGTGTACGCCGGCCTCGTCGAAGTGCGCACGCACCACCGCCTTCCCGCACCCTTCGCCGGTCCAGGCGAGCAACTCGGACCAGAGCGCCCGGCGAAAGAGGAGTGGCGGCGCAGGCACATCGCCGTAGCGCGAGACCTGCAACGGCGCCGTGCCCGTCGCATCGGCGCGCATGAGCGCCGCGACCATCGGTGCGGTGACGTGCACCATGTCGGCCAGCAACACCACGGCGGACGCGACCTCTGCCCCCAACGCCCTGAGTCCGGCGTGCAGCGAGGCGCTTGTCGGGGCGGTCGGGTCCGCGACGCGCACGCAGCGTACGTCGAGTCCGTCGAGCACCGCCTCCACCGCATCGGCATCGTGCCCCGTGACGACGATCAGTGGCGCACACCCCGCCGCGCGCAGGGTCTCCGCCGCGCGACGGACCATCGGAATGCCGTCGACGGGGAGCAGCTGCTTCGTGCGGCCCATCCGGGTCGCGGCACCTGCGGCGAGGAGGATCCCCGCGACGACGCGGGGCGTGCCAGCCAGCTCAGCCGACATCGGCGTGGATCGGTGCGACGCGGTCCCGCAACGAGCGCGGCGCACGCCCGCTCCGCACGGCGAGGATCTCGGCGATGACCGCGAGGGCCACCTGTTCGGCGCCGTCGGTCCCGATGTCGAGTCCTACCGGGCCGAAGAGCCGCGCGCGGTCGAAGGGTCCCGTCGCCTCGAGTCGCGCGATGATGCGCGCCGTCCGCTGCCGTGGACCGAGGAGGCCGAGGTAGCGCGCCGGGCTCGTCCGCAACGCGTCGAGGTAGTCGATGTCGTCGCCGAAGTGATGCGTCATCACCACCACCGCGTCGTCGGCGATGACCGCCACCCGGCTGCACACGGCGTCGGCGGTCGCCTCCACCCGACGGATTGGGTCAGGGAAGCGCGCGGGGGTGAGGAGTCCCGACCGGCGATCGACCACCACCACACGGAACCCGACGAGGTCGCCGAGGCGCGCGAGCGGGATCGCATCGTCCCCGGCGCTGACGATCACGAGCCGCGGCGCCGGGTGGTGCACCTCGATGAAGCGGGCGGTCGCGCCGTCGGTGTCGAGCCGCGAGCCGTCTCGTGCGAGTGCCGTGGCCCGAGGTCCGGACACGACCTCGAACGCGGTCCCTCCCGAGGCGTCGATCGCGGTGATCGTGACGAACGGGTCCTCCGCCTGGATCGCCGCCTGCATCGCGGGGCGATCATCCGTCAGCGGCTCGATGAGCAGCTCGACCTCGCCTTCGCACCCCACGCCGAGGTCCCACGCCGCGATCTCGTCCGCGCCGCCGCAGTAGCTGCGACGTTCGGCGACCCCGCTCGCGATGACCTGCCGCGCAACCTCGCGGACATCCCCCTCGAGGCAGCCCCCGCTGACGTTTCCGACGTGGTGACCGTCCTCGAGGACGAGGAGCTTGGCGCCGGGCTGGCGGTACGCCGACCCCTGCACGCGAATCACCGTCGCGAGCGCGGCCCGACGGCCGGTCGCCCACGCGTCCGCGAGCGCGGCGTGCACCTGCCGCGTCTCCGTCCATCCCTTCACGCGGTCAGCTCCAGCGCAGGTCGTGCCGCGAGAGCGGGAGAGAGCGGATGCGCTTTCCCGTCGCCGCGAAGATCGCGTTGCACAGCGCCGGGATGACCGGCGGGAGGGCGGGTTCGCCCATCCCCGTCGGCGGGTAGTCGGTGGTGCGGAAGTGCACCTCGACCGGCGGGACCTCGGTGATCCGCAGCAGCTCGAACTCATCGAAGTTCGACTGGACCACGCGCCCACCCTCGATGGTGATCTCCTGTCGCAGCGCCTCAGCGATGCCGTCGAGCACCGAGCCCTGCACCTGCGCAATCGCGCCGCTCGGATTGATGATCTGGCTCCCGACGTCGCCGGCGACCCAGACCTTCCCGATCTTCAGCTCGCCGGTGGGGCTCACCGTGGCCTCCACGACCTCGGCGAAGTATCCCCGGTGGCTGTAATGGAACCCGACCCCCATCCCGGTGCCCTTGGGCAGCCGGCGCGTCCCCCAGCCTGACTTCTCCGCGACGAGCGCGAGGACGCCGCGCATCCGCTCGGCCACCAGCGCGGGTGCCTGCGGGCCGGTCGCCGGCGCATTCGACGCCTGCGCGAGGAGGTCCATCCGGAAGGCGATTGGATCCTTCCCGGCGGCGAGGGCGAGCTCGTCGAGGAAGGAGTGGAACACGAACGCGATCGCATTGCTCGTCGGCGCGCGCAATGGCCCGGTGGGGACGCCGAGCGGCATCGTCGACACGCCGAGCGAGTAATTCGGCACGAAGGCGGCGGGGAACTCGGAGGGGGAGAGCGCCGCAGAATTCGCGAAGGTCTCACCCTCGCCGAATGTCACGAAGTGGTTCTGCCAGGCGATGAGCTTCCCCTGCGCGTCGACGCCGGCCTTGAGGCCGTGCCATCCGGCGGGACGATAGAAGTCGTGCTGCATATCGTCCTCACGCGTCCAGGTGAGCTTCACCGGGACCCCCGCCTGCTTTGCGATGGCCGCCGCCTCGACCATGTAGTCGTTCGTGAGCCGACGCCCGAAGCCACCGCCGCCGCGCACCATGTGGATGTCGATCGCCGTCGGCGCGATCCCGAGCGTCGTGGCGACGAGCTGCCGTCCCGGTTGCGGGTTCTGCGAGGAGGTCCAGATGGTGAGACGGCCGTCGGTCCAGTGCGCCGTGCATCCCTGGGGCTCGAGTGGGGCGTGCGCGAGGAACGGGTAGGCGTAACGCGCCTCGACCACCTTCGCGGCGCGCGTGAAGGCGGCGGCAACATCGCCGTCGGTACGCAGGACGCGCTGTGGCGCGCCGGCGAGGAGCGACTCGGCGCGCGCGGCGTACCCCGTCGACGACTGCGCGGCGGTCGGATGCTCGGCCCACGTCACGCGGAGGCGCTTCCGCGCCGACCGTGCGTGCCACCAGTTGTCGGCGACGATTGCGACGCCGGAGACGAGTCCCTGCAGGTTCGTCGTCCCTTCGATCACGAACGCGTGGGTGACGCCCGGGAGCGCGCGGATCTCGTCCAGGTTCGCGCTCGCCACCTTCGCGCCGAAGACCGGGGCCTTCTCGTACACCGCGTGCTTCATCCCGGGGACGGTCACGTCGATGCCGAAGAGCGGCTGCCCGGTGACGATCTTCGTGTTGTCGACACCGGGGATCGACGTCCCGATGATCTTGAAATCCTTGGCTGCTTTGAGCGGCACCGTCGCCGGATCGGGGACGGGGAGGGCGGCCGCGCGCGTGGCGAGTTCACCATACGTGAGGCGGCGACGCGACGCGTGGTGGTGCACCGCACCGTCCGCGGTGGTGAGCTCCGCGGCGGGGACGTTTAGCGCCTGCGCCGCCGCCCCGATTAGCAGTTGCCGACCGACGGCACCGGCGCGCCGGAGCGGCTCCCAGTTCATCGGCGTCGCTGTGCTGCCGCCGGCGAACTGGCGACCATAGCGGCTCTCGTCCGCCATCGCCTGCTCGATGCTCACGCTCGCCCACGGCACGTCCAGTTCCTCGGCCACGAGCATCGGGAGCATCGTGCGCACGCCCTGCCCCACTTCGGGGTTCTTCGCGATGATGGTGATCGCCCCGGACGGGGTGATGCGGATGAACGCGTTGGGGGTGAAGGCGGCGGTCGGCTGCATCGCCCCGAGGGTGCCGATACTGTCGAGGTCGACGACGGTCGAGAGGAGGAGCCCTCCGCCGGCGAGGGCGGAGACGCGGAGGAAGTCACGGCGATCGGTGGTCATCGGCTCACTCCCGTCCGGCCTGCATCGCCGCCGCGCGCTTGATTCCGTCGCGGATACGATGGTAGGTGGCGCAGCGGCAGAGGTTTCCGTACATCGCGGCATCGATGTCCGCGTCGGTCGGGTTCGGCGTGTTCGCGAGGAGCTCCGCCGCCTGCATCAGCTGCCCGGCCTGGCAGTAGCCGCACTGCGGGACATCGAGTTCCTGCCACGCCCGCTGGAGCGGATGTGACCCGTCGGGGGAGAGTCCCTCGATGGTCGTGACGCGCCGTCCCTGCACGGCGCTCGCCGGCACCTGACACGACCGGGTCGCCGAGCCGTTGACGTGCACTGTGCAGGCCCCGCAGAGGGCCGCGCCGCAGCCGTACTTCGTTCCCTTGAGGTCGAGCACATCGCGAAGGATCCAGAGGAGCGGCATGTCGGCGGGCACGTCGACGCTGCGCGCCGTGCCGTTGACGGTGAAGGTCACCTTCATGGGCGGGTCCTCCGATAGGTCCCGGTGGTGAGCGGGGCGGTGAGGTGGCTGGGGAAGCGCTCGGCGGTGCGGACCGTCGACGAGTCGAGCGCGATGAGCGCGACGGTCCGCGGGGCGCGGACCGTCGACGTCAGGGTGTAGGCGTCGGCCGCGGCGATCCAGGTGCCCTGGTCGACAAGGGTCTCGGTGCGGTCGAGCACACCGCTGAGGAAGACCCGCATCCAGGCCCGCTGCTCCCAGCGGCCCGTGGTGTCGATGGTGATGGCGGCGGAGTCGAGGAGGATCTGCTCGAGCACGACCCCGATCCCGCGTGCGGAGATGGTCGCCGGGAGGGTCGTGTCGTTCACGGTGTGCAGATACCACGTGGCGCCCGCAACGGTCGGCGGGGTGGCGGGCAGGAGCACCTGCTCCCCGGTGCAGGCGAGGCCGGCGGCGCAGAGGAGGAGCGCGAGGGAGCGGCGGATCGGGACCATGGGGGGCGGGCGAGGGACGGACGGCGGCATCGGCCACCGCGTGGGGCCACCTCGAATCTCACCCCGACACAGACGTCGGGCAAACTCGGGGCGCGGGTCGGAGGGCCGTCTTCTACATTACGCTCGCCGCGTATGCCCGTTCCCCCGCTCGACCTTCCCCTCGTGCAGCGTCCCTGGGGCGCCGCCCTCACGGTGGCGCTCGTCGTGGTGAATCTCGTGGCGAGCCTGCACGCGATCCTCCGGAAGCGTGACGTGCGGGCCGCGACGGGGTGGACCGGCCTCATCTGGCTCGTCCCCTGGGTGGGGGCCCTCCTCTACGCGGCGCTCGGACTCAACCGCATTAAGCGGCGGGCGAGTCTGATGCACCGGGCCCGGCGCCGGGCCCCGCTCACCACCACGGGCCAGCTCCGCATCGCACGGGCGCGCGGACAGGCGCTCGCCGACCCGCAGCTCCACGCGCTCGCGACCCTCGCCGAGGCGGTCGCGGACCGACCGGCGCTGAGTGGGAACACGGTGACGCTCCTCCGGGACGGCGACGAGGCCTATCCGGCGATGCTCGAGGCGATCGCCGGGGCGCGGCACACCATCGGGCTCTCGACGTACATCTTCGGCGACGACGTGGCGGGGCGGCCGTTCATCGATGCGCTCGCCGCTGCGGTCCGCCGCGGCGTCGACGTGCGCGTCCTGATCGACGGCGTCGGGGCGCGCTACAGCTGGCCGCCGGCGCACCGGGCGCTGCGGGCCGCCGGCGTCCCCGCCGCGCTCTTCCTCGCTGGCCTCCGGGACGCGGGCCTCGGCTTCTTCAACCTCCGCACACACCGCAAAATCCTCACCGTCGACGGCGAGGTCGCCTTCACGGGCGGGATGAACATCCGCGCGACGCACCTCCTCGCCTCGCGGCCGGCACACCCGGTGCGCGACCTCCACTTCCGCCTCGCGGGTCCCGTCGTCGCGCAGGTGCAGGACGCCTTCGCCGAGGACTGGGCGTTCACCACCGGCGAGTTCCTCGAGGGCCCGGGGTGGTATCCGCGACTGGAGGACGTCGGAGAGACGGTCGCGCGCGTCATCACCGACGGTCCCGACGGCGACCTCGAGGTGCTGCACACCGTCCTCCTCGGTGCCCTCGCGATGGCGCGCGAATCGGTGCGCATCGTCACGCCGTACTTCCTCCCCGACCCGAGCCTCATCGCCGCGCTCGGCGTCGCGGCCCGCCGCGGCGTGCAGGTCGACATCGTTCTCCCGTCGCGCGGGAACATCCCGCCCGTGCAGTGGGCGGCGGCAGCGCAGCTTTGGCAGGTGCTCCGTCCGGGGTGCCGCGTCTTCTTCACCCCGCCGCCCTTCGACCACAGCAAGGTGATGGTTGTTGACCGTCGGTGGGCGCTCATCGGCTCCACCAACTGGGATCCGCGCAGTCTGCGCCTCAACTTCGAGCTCGATGTCGAACTCTACTGTCCCCGGTGCGCGGCAACCCTCGACGACCTCGTCGTCGAGCGCATCGCGCAGGCACAGCAGACGTCGCTCGCGGCGCTCGACGGGCGCCCGCTCCCGATTAAGGTGCGCGACGGGATCGCGCGGCTCTTCTCGCCGTACCTGTAGCGCCGCTCGGGGCGAACGAGGCGGCGCTGCGCCTCAGCCGGCCGCCGACCAGCAGACGATCACGGCAACGAGGACGCCGAACGCCACCTTCACCGCCGCGGCGATGACGCGCCCGACGAGCGCGCCCCACGCCACCCGTCCGGCACGGGCCTCGTCGCCGTGCACCGAGTACTCCGCCGCCAGCGCGCCGGCGAAGGCGCCGAGGAACGAGCCGACGAGGGAGCCGAGCAATGGGATCGGGACGCCGACGATCGCGCCGATGAGTCCGCCGGCCAACGCCCCCCACGCCGCGCGCGACGATCCGCCGGTCCGCGTGGTCGCACGCACCGAGACGGCGAACTCAAGCGACTCCGCCACCGCGGCGAGCGAGGTGGCCACCCCGAGTACGGTCCACGTGAGCCCGGCATTCGCGGCGATCCCCTTGTAGAGCGCCGCGCCGGCGAGGAAGAGCCATGTCCCCGGGAGACCGAGGGCGGTCAGGGGGAGGGTAATGAGGGCGCCGAGGGCGA
>JBMTAR010000073.1:0-9645 GCA_049428925.1 Gemmatimonadaceae bacterium | reverse complement strand
CTGCCTCCGGGGTCGTCGTCTATGGGGACCAGCGCGGTCTCGCCCTCTCCGACTATGACGGGGACGGGCGACTGGACATCGCGCTCGCCCAGAATGGTGATGCGACGCGTCTTTTCCGGAACGCGGCGGCCGCGCCCGGGCTGCGGGTGCGCCTGGTCGGGTCCGTCGCCAATCCGGATGCCGTCGGGGCGCAGGTGCGGCTCGAGTTTGCCACGGGCCTCGGCCCCGTGCGCGAGGTGCAGGCGGGGAGCGGCTATTGGTCGCAGCAGGGGGCGGTGCAGGTCCTCGGCGCGCCGACGGCGCCGAAAGCCGTGCGCGTGCGCTGGCCCGATGGCCACGCGACGCGGACGCCGGTGCCCGATGGCGCGCGCGAGGTGCGCGTCACGCCCTGACCGGCGGCCCCCGTCTCGTCGACGGGTTGCCGGGGCATCACCCCGGGGGGCGTGACCAGACGACGATTGTGCCGCATCGCTCCGTCCCCGCACCGCTGCTGGAGAACTGGAACGGTACGGTCGCGATCGATGCGTAGAGCTCGATTCCCTCGACGGTGCTCGCGGGGATGTCGTCGAGTTCCGTGCCGCGGGCCCGCTGGCCGTCGATCCAGAGGTCGGGGATGCAGCGGCGCTGCCGTCCGCTCGCGAGGCTGAAGCGCACGCCGTAGCCCCCGGACGACGTGCGCACGAGGCTGATGCCGCGCCGCCCGCGCAGGGCATCGCTCAGGCGGTTCGTCTGCCGTCGTTCGATCTCCTCGCGCGTGACGAAGGTGCCGATGCCGCGCGCGCGCCGTTCGTCGAAGCCACCCAGGCCGAGGGGGGAGCGGAGATCGGCGCCGCGGACGCGCACCGCCTCGAGGGCCTGCGCCGTCCGATCCATCCGGAGCACAACGGTGTCGCCTCGCAGGTGTTCGGCGCGCAGGGTGACGGCCATCGGCTCATAGCCGACGTGGCGGAGGAACAACGTCAGGGTGTCGCGTCGGGACGAGCGGAGTTGGAAGCGGCCGGTGGCGTCGGTGCGGGTGCGCTGGGTGGCGCTTTCAATCGACACCTCGACGAGCGGCTCTCCCCGCTCGCTCTCGACGCGTCCGACGAGGAGCCAGGGGCTCTCGGCCGCGCGCGCCTGCTCCGGGAGCTGTGCGCCCGCCGTACTCACGCTGAGGAGGAGCGTGAGCAGGATGCGTCGTCCCATCGAGGGTCGGTGCGGTTGCGGGGTCACGTATGGAAGGTATGTGTCGCGCATAACGAGTTTCTTTCAGTGTGATATTTGTCACAAGTAATGCAATCTTTTACTCGACGCGTCTTGGGCTTGCACCGCTTGTTTCCCAGACGTTACCCTTACCGAACCTGTCTCCCGGTTCTCCGGGGGACCAGTCGTTGCATTACCCGTCGTGCATCTGTGGCGGGCGCAGGCAGGCGATGGCGCGTGAGCTCGCGTCCATCCGTCAGAAACCCCCTTCACTGAGGTATGCTCATGCTGGGACGGAACGGGATTCGGAGGCTCTCCGCCTCCATCCTCGCGTTGGTCGTCTCGCTCGCCTCGGCCACGGTGGCGTCCGCGCAGGCGGGTGCGACCATCACGGGCCGTGTGACGAGTGAGGCTGGTCAGCCGCTGTATGGTGCGAACATCACCATCGAGGCGCTCACGTTGTCGGTGGGCACGAACGAGGAAGGCCGCTACACCATCACGGTCCCGGGTGCGCGTGCGCGCGGGCAGCAGGTCGTCCTCCGGGCGCGTGCCATCGGCTCCGTCCCGGTCGTGAAGACGATCACGCGCGCGGCCGGTGCGCAGAGCCACGACTTCGCCCTCAAGCAGGACGTGAACCGCCTCAGCCAGGTCGTCGTGACCGGCGTGACGGGCGCGACCGAGGTGAAGAAGCTGCCGTTCACGGTGGCGCAGGTGACGGCGGAGGATATGCCGGTCCCCGGCTCCAACCCGCTCGCGCAGCTGCAGGGGAAGGTCGCGGGCGCAAACATCGTGTCGGCCTCGGGCCGGCCGGGCTCGGCGCCGGCGGTCATCCTGCGCGGCCCCCAGTCGATCAATGCCTCGGGTCGTGGGCAGGACCCGCTCTACATCATCGACGGCGTGATCTCGCAGGGCGGCATCCAGGACATCAACCCGCAGGACATCGAGAACGTCGAGGTCGTGAAGGGTGCGGCCGCGTCCTCGCTGTACGGGTCGCGTGCCGGCAACGGCGTCATCCAGATCACCACCCGCTCCGGCAAGAACGCCGGCGAGGGCGTCCGCTTCCGCTCGCAGTTCGAGTACGGCACGTCGGACATCGAGAACGAGTATCGGTTCCCGAACACCCACTTCATGCTCATGGATGAAGGGTTTTCGCGGTACTGCGTGGCCGCCTCGGGCAACGGTGATTGCGCTCGCACCGTGGACATGGAGACCGAGGTCTTCCGCATCAACGACGGCGGCGGCGACTTCGCCCTCGCGCCGGTCAACTTCGCGAACGACGCGGGCATCTCCCGTAACCCGGGTCCGGTGAACTCGCGCGGTCTGTACCAGATCACGCCCTTCGTGAAGACCTACAATCCGGTCCAGCAGGTCCTGACGAACGGGAACACCTACAACGGCACGTTCGACGCGACCGGCCGCGTGGGCCGCACGAACTTCTTCGCCTCGGCGAACCAGTTCCGCCAGGAGGGCGCGGTCCTCTTCATGAAGGGGTACACCCGCTCGTCGCTCCGCCTGAACGTCGATCAGCAGATGGCGTCCAACTGGAACTTCGCGGTCCGCACGAACTACACGGACGCGATCGACTACAACTCGGGCTTCAACTGGTTCCGCGTGACGCGGCAGCCGGCGAACGCGCAGCTCCTTGCGCGCGACTCGAAGGGCCGCCTCTACATCCGTTCGGTGCCGCAGAACCAGGGCGCGCAGAACGAGAACCCGATGTACAACGCCGAGAACTTCCAGCCGAGCAACCGCATCTCGCGGTTCATCGGGCAGGCGACGGCGCGCTTTCAGCCGACCGCGTGGCTCGATGCCGAGTTCAACTTCGGCTCCGACCTCCGCGGCAATCATCAGGAATCGCAGTCGGATAAGGGGTACCGGTACTCGGTGAATTCCCCGTCCACGCACCTGGGGAGCGTGTCGCGCAGCTCGAACAAGTCGTACTCGCTGAACACCTCGCTCGATGTCACGGCGCGGAAGAGTTTCGTTGAGGACAAGCTGAGCACCCGCCTGACGTTCCGTGGCCTCTTCGAGGCGCAGGACGACCGCGGCCTCAGCGCGTCCGGCAACACCATCGTGGTGCCCGGCCTCCGCACCATCAACTCGACGCTGGCCAGCACGCGCGGCGGTTCGAGCTACGAGCAGACGGTCCGGCAGATCGGGATGTTCGTGAACCTCGACCTCGACTGGCAGGGCAAGTACATCATGAGCGGGCTCGTCCGTCGTGACGGCGCCTCGCTCTTCGGTGCCGCCCGCCGGTGGCAGACGTACGGCCGCGGCTCGGTCGCATATCGGATGTCCGAGGAGTCGTGGTTCCCGCTCGACTTCGTCTCCGACCTGAAGTTCCGCTACTCCATCGGCCAGGCCGGCAACCGCCCGGCGTTCTCGGCGCAGTACGAGGTGTGGAACCTCTCCGGTGGCCAGCTCGGCAGCCTCGGGCAGCTCGGCAACCCGAACCTCGCCCCGGAGGTTGCGACGGAGCAGGAGGCCGGTATCGACCTCGAGCTCTTCAACAAGTACGGCCTCACGCTGACCAACGCCCAGAACACGATCGACCAGCAGATCATGCCGGTGCCGGTCCCGTCGATCGGTGGCTTCGCCTCCGTCTGGTCGAATGTCGGTACACTCAAGAACAACACCGTCGAGGTGTCGCTCAACATTCCGGTCATCCAGACGCGCGACCTGAATTACTCGGTCCGCCTCAACTATGACCGCACCACCTCGGTCATCCAGCAGCTGAACGTTCCCGAGTTCTTCATCGACGGTTACTTCAAGGTCGCGCAGGGCCTGAACATGGGCTCGATCTTCGGTCGCCGCTTTGTGAAGGAGTGCGCGGAGCTCGTGATGCCGGCCGGTTCGACGCTCACCTGCGGCGGCCCGGGCAGCGACTTCCAGAAGAACGACGACGGCTTCATCACCTGGGTCGGCGCCGGCAACTCCCTCGACGAGGGCATCACCAAGAACCTCTGGTTCACCCGCCTCGCGGCCGCGAACGCGCCGTGGGCCGGCGGCACCGGCAAGGAGCCCCTCAACTGGGGCACGCCGATCGTGCTGCGTGAGGCGAATGGTGCCGTGGCGATCCGCCAGAACGGGAACACCCTCCCGCGCTACCGGTGGTCGACCTCGCACCAGGCGTCGTACAAGAAGCTCACCGCGTACGTCCTCGTGGACGCGACGCAGGGCAAGAACGTGTACAACGAGGAGCGTCAGTGGTCGTACGGTGACTTCATGACGCGCAGCACGGACCAGACCGGCCGCACCATCGCCACCGCGAAGCCGGTCGGGTACTACTTCCGCGCCACCGCGACGGGCGGCATCGGCGGGCTGTACGATGTGCTCGGTCCGAACAACAACACGGTCGAGGATGCGAGCTTCATCCGCGTCCGCGAGGTCTCGCTCGCCTACCGCGTCGGCCGCCTGGCCGGGATGGGTGACTGGACCGTGTCGGTGATCGGCCGCAACCTCCGCACCTTCACCAACTATCAGGGGAAGGATCCTGAGGTCGGGTACGGCGGTGGTTCGTTCGGTTCGTCGGTCCTCGGCGCCGTGGACACCTACGGCTTCCCGAACCTCCGGACCGTCTCCTTCATGATCAGCAGCAGCTTCTGACGCCGCGCGGACCCGGGCGCGATTCGGCCCGGATCCCCGACTCACCAACCTGAGGAATGATGATGCGATTCAACTTCCGTTCGGTCGGCGCGGTGGCGCTGCTGGGCCTCGCGGCCTGCGGTGACCCGCTGTCGATCCCCAACTACGGCAGCCCCGACGTGTCGCGCGTGCTCTTCGACGCGGCCTCGGTCGATGCCGCCATCGCGGGCCTCGGCCCGCAGCTGCTCAGCCCGCAGCGTGCCTGCAACCTGAGCACGCAGGCAAAGATCCTCGCCGAGGAGTCGTTCGCCTCGGTCGCCAACTTCGGGATGGCCGCGCGCTCGGCCAACCGCTCGCTCGTCTCGAACGAGGTCGGCAACGACCTCGCCGGGTCGAACGCCGCGGACTTCCAGGCCTTCCAGCGCGTGCAGCGCCTCGCCTTCAACCCGCTCGTCGCCTTCGCCAGCATCAAGGCCGCGAACCGGAACACGCTGACGGCGAACCAGGAGAACCGGATGCGCGCCTTCGCGTACCTCGTCGCCGGTCAGGCGCTCGGGTACGCCGCGTTCGTCTACGACTCCGTCGCGGTCGCCGGCGAGGGGATCACCACCGACGTGGTCCCGGAACTCTCGTCGTACACCATCGGCGGCGCCAAGGCGGTCGAGTTCCTCGATTCTGCGGTCACGATCGCGGGTCGCGGGATGGACGCGCTGCCGAGCACGTACATCAGCGGTGTGACGCTGTCGCAGGCGCAGTTCATCGCGCTCGCGCGCGGGTACCGCGCTCGCATCCGGGCCGGCATCGCGCGGACGCCCACAGAGCGCGCCGCGGTCAACTGGGCCGCCGTGCGCGACGATGCTGCGGCGTTCTCGGCGGTCTTCAGCGGTGACATCGTGATTCAAATCAACGGGACCACGAACGTCTCGGCGGGGTGCGATGCGTCGCAGTTCTACGTGCCGGGTGGGTGGCACTCCTTCCCGATGAAGTTCATTGGCGTGGCGGATACGTCGGGTGGCTATCAGGCGTGGTCGGCGACCGCGAACTCGTCGCGTCGCTCCTTCGTCGTCGCGACCCCGGACACGCGCTGGCCGCGCGGTGCCACCCGCACCGAGCAGCAGAATGGTGGTGCCGGCTCGATCGTCGGCGGCGCCCTCACCGAGATCCCGCCGGCGGGGCAGTACATCCTGAACCGCGCGCCGGGCCTTGACGTGCTCATCGCCGGGGACGGGGAGTCCCAGTACGACCATCGTCGGTATGCGACCACTCGGGCCAACAGCGGCATCAATGGTCCGTTCACCGAGATGTCCAAGACGGAGATTGACATGCTGCAGGCCGAGGCGCTCATCCGTCTTGGCGGCGCGGCGAATATCACGGCCGCGGAGGCGCTCATCGACATCTCCCGCGTCCGCAATAACCTCCCCTCGGTCGCCGGCATCGGGACCGCCGGCGTCGTCCCGGGTGGCAACGCCTGCGTGCCGAAGATGAAGAACGGCACCTGCGGCTCCCTCCTCGAGGCGATGAAGTACGAGAAGCGGATCGAGACGGCGTACACGGGCTACATCCAGTGGCTCGTCGACAGCCGTGGCTGGGGCGACCTGCCGGTCAACACGATCATCGAGTGGCCGGTGCCGTTCCAGGAGATGCAGGCGCGCCAGCAGCCGTATTACAACGGGACCCGTGTGATGTCCGCGACGGACGTCACCGCGGCGACCCGCGGCAACTACGGGTACTGATCGCATGATCCTTGACCTCACGATCCGGCGGTCCGGCGCAATGTCGCGCCGCCGGTGTCGTGCCGGCCTCAGCGTGGTGGCGCTCGCCACCGCGCTGACCGGGTGCCACACCTACCTGCCTCCACAGGATCAGGTGCCGGTCACGGGTCGTGAGATCGCGATTGAGCTCAACGATCGCGGTCGCCTCTTGGTCGTTCCTCAGCTCGGCGAGTCGGTGCTGCGTGTTCACGGGACGCTCGTGGCCAGCACTGACTCCACCGTCACGATGAGTGTGTCGCGGACGATGCAGCTGCAGGGCAGCTCGGCGCTCTGGACCGGTGAATCGGTGACGATTCCTGTCACTGGGGTTCGCGGGTTCCGGCTCCGGGAGTTCTCGCAGAAGCGGTCAGTCGCAATGGCCGTCGGGGTCGCAGGTGCCCTGGCGGTCGTGGCGCCGCGTCTCAAGATCGTCGGGGGCGGCAATGGCCGCCCTGATGAAGTCATCTGCACCAGCAGCTGCTCGGCCACTCGCTAGGCGGCCCCGCGCCGCACTCATCACCCAGTCTTGATCACCTCACGGAGTTCTCACTGATGCGCATCACTCGACTTGGCCTCCTCGGCGCCCTCGTGCTCGGCGTCACTGGCTGTCAGGAGAAGGAGTTCGGTCCCTTCACGACCGAAGTCCCGCCGCTCGCCTTCGTTCGTTACATCAACGCCCTTCCGGACACGAACAACACGACCGTCCGGTGGGTCGACCAGCTCGAGTTCACCCCGATGAGCTTCCTGAACGTGCCGTTCCGCGGTCTCGCTCAGGGCAACTATCAGGGCCTCGAGGCCGGCTCACGCCGGTTCAAGGTCTTCACCTACGACCCGAACCTCGCGTCCAGTTCAAACGGCCTCGGCGCTACGACGGTCCAACTCGCGGACACGACGTTCGCCTTCGAGGCCGGCAAGTACTACACCATCCTGCACATGGGATGCTACCGGAATCCGCTCCCGGCCGGCTGCCAGGCGGCCAAGGTGCTGATCATCGATGACAACGTCCCAGCTGCGAACACGCAGGTGCAGGTCCGCGTGATTCACGCGGCGCCGGGCGCTGGCAACGTTGACGTTTTCACGACGGCGACGTCCACCACCACCCTGGTCGGTGCGACCCCGGTGGCGACGAACGTCGGTGTGACCAACGGTTCAACCACGGGCATCTCGGCGTACCTCTCGCGCGCGACCGGTGCGTTCGCGATCCAGATCGCGGCGACCGGCACCACGACGTCGCTGGCCGGCACCGCGTCGCCGAATGGCACCGCGGGCACCACGACGGTCAACCCGATCTTCGGGGCGAACGTCGCGGGCACGACGATGACCGCCATCGCCTTCCCGGCGACGGTCTCTGGCTCCCGCGCGGCGAACTTCGCCGCTCCGGGCATCGTCTTCTACGGCGATCGCAGCGTGCCGCGTACGGCGCCGTAAGGCTTCCACCGCACCGCTTGCGTGCGGCGGGGGCCGTCGGGCCGTTCCGGGTCTGCTGGGACCCGAATGATTCGCGGACGCCGCCCCACCTCCCCCCTCTTTGATCCCCCGCGTGCTGCGATCCGTCACCCTCGTCCTCTGCTTCGTCGCGGCCCCGTGTGCTCGGGAGGCGGGCGCACAGCTCGTCCATGGCACCGTGCGGTCGGCGACGACGGCACGCGGAATCCCGGAGGCCGAGGTAAACCTTCGTGACACCGCGGGGGTGGTCGTCGCCAGCGCCAGATCGGACGCGTCGGGGAAATGGCGCATCGAACTCCTGCGGCCCGCCGGGCCGCTCCGCCTCGAGGCCCGTCGAGTCGGGTTCAGTCGTGTAGCGGCCGATGCCGCGCCGTTGAGTCCGGGTGACACGATCGAGGTCGAATTCCAGCTCACGGAGCTCGCCGCGCTCGACGAAGTTCGGGTGAGCGGCATGGCGACGCTGAACGAACAGCGCCTCGCCGACGCCACGCGGCGGGGATGGCGGGTGTACGCACCGGAGCTGGTCGCCGAGTACCGTGACCGCGCCGCCGACTTCCTGCAGCTTCTACGAATCATCGGGACGCCGAGCCTGTATGTGCCACGACGGTCAGAGGAGTGCGTCCGGAGCAGCCGGAACAACCGGTGCCTGACGTACATCGTCGATGGCCAGGTGATGGGGCAGACGGTCTTCGTCCTCCCGAACGACGTGCATTTCTTCGCGATTCTGCAGGCGGCTGAGTCCCGAGCCACCTACGGCAATCGCGCACCTGATGGGGCGATCGCGATCTACACGCGGAGCTTCGGCGACCGGAGCGGTTCGCCACCTCGGTAGCGGGGTGCGTGCATCCCCACCGGCACGTCGGATGCAACTCCTGGGGTGCATCGCCGTACTATTAGGGATGTCGCTCCGCACCATTCGAGCTTTCTGCACCGACCGGCCTCTGCGGACCGTCCCCGCGTTTCGCAGCCGCGGGTTTCTCGGTCGTGGGCTTCACGATCGCGGGTTTCGCGGAGTGACCCTCGCGACGGGGGTGATGCTCGGACTCTGGGCGCTCGCGCTCCCCGCGCAGCCCGCGATTCCGGCGCCGCGGGGCCTCGTGTCGGACTTCGCCGGGGTCATCCCCGCGGCCGACGTCGATCGGATGACGCGGCTCGCCGAGGCCGTCAAATCGGCCACCGGCGGCGAGATTGCGGTTGTCACCCTCCCCGATATCGAGGGCCGTGAGGCCTCGGAGATCGCGCTTCGCATCGGTCGGGAGTGGGGGGTGGGGAAGCAGGCGGGCATCGGAGACCGTGCCCGGAACGCCGGTGTGGTCATCCTGCTGGTGCCGAAAGAGACGGCGAGCGATGGCAGCGGCCAGATCCGCATCGAGATCGGGCAAGGCGCCGAGGGCTTCGTGACCGACGCGATGACGGGGGACTTCGTCCGCGAGGCGACGCCGGAGCTCCGGCAAGGCGCGTATGGCCCGGCGTTGACCCGAATCACGGCGCGGGTGGCGGAGCGATTCGCCGGGGAGTTCGGGTTCGCCCTCGATTCGGCACTCGTGCCGCCGCGGTCGGTGCGGCGTGGCGCCGAGGGCGGGGGCGGGGGATTCGTCCTCCTCCTCGCCATGGTGATTCTGATTTCCGTCCTTCAGTCTCGTGGTCGGCGACGCGGCGGCCTGGTCGTGGTGCCCTTCCC
>JBMTAR010000072.1:0-9650 GCA_049428925.1 Gemmatimonadaceae bacterium | reverse complement strand
GACTTCAGCGGGTGCGGCAGGAGGCCCGCCTCCTCGGTCGGATGCTGCCCACAGGTGCGAGCGACGCGCATCACGACCTCGCGTTGGTCGGGCGCCTCGTGGCGCTCGCCTTCCCTGATCGCCTCGCACAGCGACGGCCGGGCGACGCGCCGCGCTATCTCCTGCGCAACGGCCGCGGGGCGCGCGTCGAAGCCCCGGTCGGTATCGCCGGCGCACCGTGGCTCGCGATCGCGGACCTCGACGGCGACGCCCAGGAGAGCCGCGTCTGGCTCGCGGCGCCGCTCGACGAGGCCGATGTCCGTGCTGTGGCCGGTGCGGACATCGTCACTGAGTCGGAGGTCGTCTGGGACGACACCCGCGACGCCGTCCGGGCGAGCGAGCGGGAGCGCCTCGGGGCGATCGTGCTCCGTGAGCGTCCCCGCCGCGATGTCTCGGCGGACGAGCTCCGTGAGGCGATGCTCGGGGCGATCGCACGCGGCGGACTCGCCCAGCTGCCGTGGTCGGACGCGGCGGTGCGGACGCGGCACCGACTCGCCTTCGCGCACGCGACCGATGCGGCGCACTTTCCCGACGTCGCCGACGCGGCCCTCCTCGCGACGTTGCCCGAGTGGCTGGGGCCGTCCCTCACCGGACATCGGCGACTCGCCGACCTCACGACCATCGACCTCGGCGGGGCGCTGCTCGATCGACTCGAGTGGTCGGCGCGGCGCCGACTCGACACCATCGCCCCGACGCACTGGGAGGCGCCGACGGGATCGCGCCTGCCCATCGACTACGGAGATCCGACGGCGCCCGCGGTGTCCGTGCGCCTACAGGAACTCTTCGGATGCGCAGAGACGCCGCGCGTCGGTGACGGACGCGTGCCGTTGACGCTGCACCTCCTCTCCCCGGCACACCGCCCGGTGCAGGTCACGCGTGACCTCGCAGGCTTCTGGCGCTCGAGCTACTTCGAGGTGCGGAAGGAGATGAAGGGTCGGTATCCGCGGCATCCGTGGCCCGACGACCCGCTCGCCGCCGAACCGACGCGCCGCGCGAAGCCACGCGGGACCTGACGCCCTCGCGTCGGGAGTCGGGCTCAGTCGGCCGAGCGCGACGATGCCGTGCGACCGCTCGCGACGATCCGGTCGCGCCCGCGGCGGATCAGACGCCGAACTGTCGGAAATGGTGGTCCGTGTGCTTGTACGCGAGGACGCCGAGGTCCGCATCGCGCATCACCCCGAAGATCGGATGCGGCGGGCGGGGCGCGCCCGGAGGCGGCGGCGCGAAGCGCGCGATGCGCTCCCGCAGCGCGGCCACATCGCCCTCCCAGTGGTCGGGGATTCGCGCCAGCAGCTGCGGTGCGGCCGGCGCGCTCCTCGGGAACGGAATGACGTACAGCGCGAGCCATCGGACGATCGGCCGGAATGGGACGAACCAGAGCGGCAGCGTCAGCTCCCCCGCACCGAACCGATACGATTCGATGAGGTGCGAGACCATCTGCGGTGCCGTCATCCGGCCCCAGCGGGGCGTGGCGGTCGGCTTGAGGGAGTCGAGTCGATCGAGCAACTGCTGGCGAGCGGTGGCGTCGAAGATCGTGGGCATCAACGGGAAGACAGACAGGTGAGAAGGGCAGCCGAGCTGGGCGGCGTGTGGGAGGGTAGTGGGTCGCGGGGTTCACCGCCACGATGTGCATTCGTATCTTGGGGCGTGTCCCGACGCGTCTCCCGTCCTTCCGTGCGCGTTCTGCGCCTGTGGCGCCTCGCCTGCCCCGGGAGGCGTGTCGCCGTCGGTCTCCTCACCGGTGGGCTCACCCTCGGGACGAGGCCGCCGGCGATGCTGTCGGCACAATCCACTCCATCGGTGGTCACCAAGGTCACGGCCGACGTCGGCTATGTGCAGACGGGCGGCAACACGAACCTGACCACGCTGAACGTCGGCGAGCGCTTCACGCAGCAGCGCGGGCGCCTCTCCCTGTTGCAGCAGCTGAATGTCGTGTACTCCGAGCAGCGCGACACCGTCAAGGCGAATCAGTTGCGGGTCGCGACGCGGGGCGATTATCGCATCGACCAGATCATGTCGGTCTTCTTCGCCGTGACCTTCGACCGCAACCGATTCGCCGGTATCCAGCGGCGGTTCGACGAGCAGGTGGGGATTCAGGCGCGCCTGTTCGCCGGCCGACGCGATACGCTGCGCATCGAGGGCGGCGGCAACGTGACGCAGGAAGTCCGCCTCGACGGCATCCAGCGGAACTTTCCCTCGGCGCGCGCGGCCGGGAGTTGGCGGCACGCGTTCAATCGGACGTCGTACTTCCACCAGACCGCCGAATTCATCCCGAATATGCGCGACGCGGACGACTGGCGTCTGAACACCGAGTCCACCGTGGTCGCCCCCGTCTCATCGAAGGTCGGCCTCAAGGTCAGCTACGTGGTCCGCTACGACAATCTTCCAGCGGCGGGCTTCGTGGACTCCGACCGACTCTTCACCACCGGTCTGCAGCTGACGTTCTAGCCTGACGCGCCGGAGGGTCCGCGCGTCGCCTCGCGGAGCGACACTTACCCCGCGAGGATCCCCGACCGCCCGTGCTCGAGGCGCCACGTCGTCGCCGTGCGCACCGGCGCCCCGGGCCGCTCCACGAACGGCACCTCGCGATACGCCGCCGTCCACGCGCTCGGCGTCACCTCGTGCACGACGTAGCCGCGCCGCGCCGAGTGCCACTTCACGTGCGGG
Organism: Gemmatimonadaceae bacterium; assembly: GCA_049428925.1. Classification (GTDB taxonomy): domain Bacteria; phylum Gemmatimonadota; class Gemmatimonadetes; order Gemmatimonadales; family Gemmatimonadaceae; genus Pseudogemmatithrix. The sequence goes on along the minus strand of JBMTAR010000072.1, from coordinate 6,944 downwards.
TTCTCGGGCATCTGCTCTGGGGCCCCGAGCCAGGTGTCGCTGCCATCGCCGCCGGAGCTGATGGAGGTGCCGATGAACTCCGCCGCCACGACCGGGCGGTCGGGACGGTCGAAACCCGCCCGCAACTCGTTGACCCAGTTGGAGTGCACGTCGCCGGTGAGGACGACGGTCCGATTGGGCGCGCGCTCGGCGATCGCCCGAAGCACCCGGTCGCGATTCGCGGGATACCCCGACCAGCCGTCCATATAGAGCCGCTGCTCGGACCCCTTCCGATCGTCGAAGGGCGCAACGGGCACCTGCTGCCCGAGGACCTGCCATCGCGCGGGGGACCTCCCGAGTCCGTCGAGGAGCCAGCGCTCCTGCGCCGCACCGAGGATAGTGCGTGACGGATCCGCCCACTCACCACAGGGCACGACCCGCGAGCCGTCCCCACAGGGCTGGTCGTCGCGGTACTGACGCGTGTCGAGCATCCAGAGCCGCGCGAGCGCGCCCCAGTCAGCGGTGCGGGTGATGGTGAGATCGGCCCACGAGCGGGCGCGGGGCACGCGCACGGGTTGGTGCTCCCACCACGCCTGATAGCCGGCGGCGCGGCGCGCGCGCATCTGCTCGCCCGCCTCCATCTCATTCTCGCCGACCTCGCCCGCGTAGTTGTTGTCGACCTCGTGATCATCCCAGGTGACGAGCCAGGGGCACATCGCGTGGGCCGCCTGCAGCGCGGGGTCGAGCTTGTACTGCGCATACCGCATCCGGTAGTCGTCGACCGACCGGATCTCGAATCCGTGGTGGCTCCGGACGGCGTTGCCGCGGCCGCCGTACTCGTAGATGTAGTCCCCGAGGTGCGCGACGAGGTCACAGCGCTCCGCGGCGAGGTGCTGGAGCGCGGTGAAGAGCCCCTGCTCGTAGTTCTGGCACGACGCCATCCCGAGCCGAAGGGGCGTGGACGCCCCAGTGGCCGGCGTGGTGCGCAGCCGTCCGACCGGGCTCAGCGCATCCCCTGACCGGAACCGGTAGAAGTACCAGCGATCGGCACCGAGCCCCGTGACGTCCACGTGGACGCTGTAGGCGAGCTCGGGCGCCGCGGTGTAGCGCCCGCGCGCCGCCACCTTCGTGAACGCCTCGTCCTCAGCGACCTCCCAGTCAACGATCGGTCGCGTGCCGGGCATCCCGCCCTCCGGCTCGAACGGCCGGGGGGCGAGACGGGTCCAGATGACGGCCCCGCTCGGTGTCGGATCGCCCGCGGCGACGCCGAGCGTGAACGGATCGTCCGCGAAGGAGGGGCGCCAGGTGAGACGCCACTCATTCGGGAGCGCGGCGCAGAGGGCGGCGTACCGCGCGAGGTCGGTGACGAAGTGCCGGCGCCGCATCAGGGCCACGGGAACGGAATCACCGGGAAGCGCGACCGCGTCGCGGGATCATCGTCCCCGTCGAAGTACGCCGCAATCTCGCGCCGTGCCTGTTCGCGGAGCGCCCGGTCGGGAACGAGCCCGCCCGTCGTCGCCGCGAGCTTCGCGTCGAGCCGCTTCAGCTGCAATTCCGTCACCGCCCGGACATCGGGAAGCGCGGCCTTGTCGCCGGCGCGGTCGAGCAGCGTGTTCAGCACCACGCGCTGCACCGTCCGCCGGAGCGACTGCACGTGGAAGTCGGCGGTCGGCGCCGCCCCCCAGGTGCGATTGACGATCGTCGTCAGCACCTCATCGAGGGTCGGGAGTTGCGCGTCGCGCGCGCGGAAAAGGACCACCCGCGCGAGCCGCTCCCGCTGCAACAGCCCCTCGATCACCTCGGTGGCGAGCCCACCGGCGAGCGTGATCTCGTCGAACGACGTCCCTCCGGCAGAGCCCATCCAGACCATCTGGGGGTCGCCGCCCGGCGGCATCGGCGGGATGAGCCGCTGGATCCGCTCCGGCACCGCGAGGGCCGCGGGCTCAAGGGCGTCGAGCGCCATCGTCAGCGCGCGCCGCTGCTCGGCGGCGGGGATGATCGTCGTGGGCGACTGTCCGTCACCCCGCATCGTGTAGCGAAAGTCCATCCCGCCGACGTACTTCGTCAGCCCCTCGAGCGAGTACCGGTGATGCAGGTAGACGTGCGTGAAGCGCATGTTCAGGAGGTACATCGGCTCGCCGGGCTGGATGGCGCGCTCATCGAACTTCTCGATCGCGACGCGCCGAACGGCACTGGTCCGCTCGACGGCGTCGAACATCGTCGCCCCCTCGACCCACCGGGTGACGGAGGGGATGGAGCCGTCGGCCCCCGCGTGCTGATCGGCGACGAAGCGGATATTCCGCGCGATCCCTTCGTTCACGATTGCCGCGAGCCCCGCGCGCTCGCTCGCCGCATCGGGATACCAGCGGTAGCCAAACCGGATGGCGAGAGAGTCCCACGCCCCAGCGAATGGCGCGTAGGCTCGGCTGAGGTCCGGCGTGCGGTCCGCACCCAAGGTGATGAGCGGGAAGGGATAATCCATCACTGAGGTCCGGCCCTGCGCGTGGGCGATGTAGTTGTGCGAGAGGCCGAGGGTGTGCCCGATCTCGTGCGCCGCGTGCTGGCGACGGCGCGCCATCGCGAATGCCTCGGCCGTGACGTTGAGTCCACCGGCGCCGGCCGCGGGGACCAGGCCGGCGTAAATGTTGTAGTCAATCAGTGAGCGCCAGGCATCCATCCGCACGACGGTGCGGACAATCTCGCCGGTGCGCGGATCGGCGATCGACGGACCCACGGACGGGCCGGGCCCGCTTCGGTGCACCCAGTAGATCATGTTGTAGCGCGCATCCATCGGGTCGGCGCCCGCCGGGAGGTCACGGACCTGGAAGGCGTTCTTGAACCCGGCGGCCTCGAAGACGGTGCTCCACCAGCCACCGCCGGTGCGGAAGGCGGTGCGGTACGGCTCTGGGATACCGGGATCGAGATAGTAGACGATGGGCGCCACCGGCTCGACGAGCTCACCGCGCTGGTATGCCGCCGCGTCCTTGGGGACGAGGCGCCAGCGGTTGGTGTATCCGTCGCGGTAGGTGCCGTCGAAGGCCTGCCCGAAATCCTGGAAGCGGGTGCTCCCGAATCCGGAGCGCGGGTCGGCCTGACGCGGGCGGAAACCGTCCAGCGACGGGAGCGCCACGAGGGAATGATGCACCTCGAAGGTCGGCGCACTTGGATCGGGAGCGGCCCGCCGCATCGCCGCCCCCGGATTGTCCACGGCGAAGGTCAGCACGGCGTGGATCTCGGTGTTGCGCGGGAAGGCCTTCGTGCGGGTGGGCTCGATGTAGCTCCGGTTCGCGTCGACCCGTGCATTGCCGCCCTGCGCCCGTCGCACACTCTCGGCGATGCCATACGCGTCGGAGAGGAAGAGGCTCGTCGCGTCGACCGTCACGACGCCATTCGCCTCCGCCTCGATGGGGAAGGCCGCGATCACGGAGACGGGAAAGGCCTCGCTGGCCGCCCGAGCCGACGCCTCCGCGGCCCCGACGGCGCGAACGTCCACGTTGTCGGAGCGGAGGAGCACGCGCTTCCCACGCCGCTCGAGACGCACGAGGGTCCCGTCGCCGATCTGCCCGCGGTCGAGGCCGAACGCCGGCACGCCGCCGCCGGTGGCGAGGACCATCTGATGCATCAGGTCCTGCCCGAAGCGCTCCGCCGGGATGTCGAGGAGCACCTTGTTGCGATCGGCATCCACGCGGACGCCGATGAACGGGGAGTCCTGCGCCGGGAGCGGTACGGCGAGAGGCGCGGACGCGAGGAGAAGGACGAGCGCCCGGCGGGCGGGCTGGCGGAGGAGGCGGAGGAGCGACATCGAGATCCCGGGTGGAGGGTCGTGGGGGGTGATGGTAACGTCCGCGTCCCGGGGCGTCGAGGGCGCTTGGAGCACGCGTGCCCTGAACGCACGACGCCCCCGCGTAGACGGGTCACGCCCGTCTCACGCGGGGGCGTGAGCCCACTCAGCCGATCGTGAGCGTCCCGGCCGCGGCGTTGTACGTCACCGCGCGCTCCGTGAGACCGCGCGTCGCCGGCCCGCCCGTGACCGCGCCGGTCGAGGTGAACGTCGCGCCGTGGTTCGGGCACCGAAACCCACCGGAGACGATGCTGACCGTCGTCCCCGCGTGTGGGCAGACCATGCTGAAGGCGCGATAGGTCGTCGCGCTCACACGGAGGACCGCCGTCGGGGTGCCGCTCCCGCCATCGACCCGTGCGACCCCACCATCAGCGCCAAGCGCCGCAAAACTCGCGAGGGTCACCACGAGGGAGCCGGTCGTCCCACCACCGCCCGTGCCACCATCATCGTCGTCGTCGATGCCGGAGACCCCGCCGATGTTCCCATCGCCGCAGGCCGCGAGCACGCCGAGCACCGACGCCGCGAGTGCTGTGGAGAGAAAGCGGCGACGCTCCGTATCGACACCGCGGTCATGCAGGGGACAGGAGGATGCGCAGTCGGACATCGGGATCCTCAGCGGAAGAGGTCGAGCATGGAGGCGTAGCCGACGGTGGCCAAGCCGATGGACGCGAGGGCGACGCTGCGATGCGTCTGCCGACGCGCGAGCGACTCCTCGGCGTCATCGGCCAGGAGCCCCGTCGCGGTGAAGCCCGCGTCAGCGGCGAGCATCATCACCGCATGGAAGACCTTGCGGCCACGATCCTGCGGGTCGTTCCGGCCCTCCCAGAGGTTCCAGAGCCCGGTCACCGTATTGACGGCGAAGAGCCCGGCGACGGCCCCCGCCGCGACCCCGTGGCCGTCACGCGCCCACTCGGGCGCTGCCGAGCTCTTGTCAAAGAGCTCACGCCCGGCGGCGTACTGGAAAGCGAAGAGGGGGAGCATCGCGTAGCTGCCCCAGCGATGGATGTCGAGCCGGGTGTAGTAGGCGGCGCTGTACTCGAACACGGAATCAGCCGGCGCCGGGAGCTGAGCCGCGCCGGCGCCGGATGCGGCCGTCGGCAGCGGCATGGGCACGGACACCGTGAAGCGTGCGATGAGGACCGGTCCAGCGGGCGCCGCAGCCACAACCGCCGTCGCCTCGTCCGCGTGATTGGAACGCAGGGCAGACGCGGCCGGCGATTCGAGTCGTGGGGCGCCGGCCAACGCGTGGGAGGCTAAGAGCGTGAGCGTGAGGACATCCATCGTGGAAGCTCCGGAACGAGGAAAGGCGCTCGGGCGCGTCGCCGCAAGGCTCCGGCAACGTTATCCTCTGTGGAACCCCTCCACCATTACGAAAGGTTCCATGCCCGTCCCCTTCGCACGTCGGCAGCTCCGCACGCTCGTCTTGGCCCTCATCAGTGGCCCGTTCGCGCTCGCCGCGCAGGACGATCCCGCGCTCGTCGCACGCGCCCGTGGCATCCACGAGCGTGTGCTCACCCTCGACACCCACGTCGACATCAACCCGGCCGTCTTCCGACGGGACACGGTCAACTATGTGACCGGCGTGCCTCGGAACCAGGTCGACCTCCCGAAGATGGAGGCCGGGGGCCTCGACGCCGCCTTCCTGATTGTCTACGTGGGCCAAGCCCGGACCATCGACTCGGCCACGATGGCATCAGCCTACGACGCCGCGATGGAGAAGTTCGCGGCCATCCACCGCCTGACCGACACCCTCGCCCCGGCGCGCGTGGGGCTCGCCCGCACCGCCGCCGAGGCCCGCGCCATCGCGGCGAGCGGCCGGAAGGTCGTGTTCATCGGCATCGAGAACGGCTTCCCGGTCGGCACCGACCTCGGGCGCATCAAGCAGTTCGCCGACCTCGGCGGCCGCTACCTCTCCCTTGCGCACAACGGTCACAGCCAGCTCTCCGATTCCAACACCGGGGAGCGGGACGGCGTCTGGCTGCACAACGGTCTGAGCCCACTCGGGCGCGAGGCGGTTGCGGAGCTCAATCGGCAGGGCGTGATGATCGACATCTCGCACCCGAGCAAAGCCAGCATGATGCAGACAATCGCGCTGACCAAGGCCCCGCTCATCGCGTCGCACTCGGGAGTACGCGCGCTGTGCAACCACAGCCGCAACCTCGACGACGAGCAGCTGCGCGCGATGGGCCGGAACGGCGGAGTGGTGCAGCTCGTCGCCTTCAACAGCTATGTGAAGTGCAACCCGACGCGCGACGCCGAGCGACAGGCGGCGGTTGATGCGCTGCGGGCGCAGTACGGGATCACGGCGACGGCGCCGCGCGAGGCATCCGCGCAGATCGCCGCGCTGCCGGACGAGCGGCGGAATGCCTACCTCGCCGCGCAGGAAGACATCACGGCGCGCCGCTACCCAGCTGACCCGATGGCCACCGTGCAGGATTTCGTGAACCACATCGACTACGCCGTGAAGCTCATCGGCATCGACCACGTCGGGATCAGCTCCGACTTCGACGGCGGCGGTGGGGTGGACGGCTGGCGCAACGCGGGCGAGACCTTCAACGTGACGCTCGAACTGGTGCGGCGCGGCTACACGGAGGCGCAGATCGCCAAGATCTGGGGCGGCAACCTCCTCCGCGTACTCGATGAGGTGCAGCAGGTGAGCGCCCGACTCCACCGCCAGTCCCGGTAACCCGATGCCCTACCTCACGATCTACCTCGCGAGCCTCGGCGCCTTCTTCGCGCTCGACCTCCTCTGGCTCGGCGTGGTCGCCAAGGGCTTCTATCAGGCGCAGCTCGGGCACCTGATGCGCCCCGATGTGCAGTGGCCGGCGGCTCTGCTGTTCTATCTCATCTACGTCGGCGCCATCGTGATCCTCTGCGTCCTGCCCGCCGCGGAGAAGCAGTCGCTCGGACGGGCCCTGGCGCTTGGCGCGGTCTTCGGGCTGGCCGCCTATGCCGCGTTCGACCTCACGAGCCTCGCGCTGCTCAAGGACTTCCCGATGAAGGCCGTCGTCGTGGACCTGACCTGGGGCACGGTGCTCACCGCCTGCGTGAGCGCGGCCGGCTACTGGGTGGCGCGTCGCTGACGCCCCCCCCCCTGGTTAGGGAACGTGACACGAGGGGCCCC
>JBMTAR010000071.1:0-9913 GCA_049428925.1 Gemmatimonadaceae bacterium | reverse complement strand
GGCGCCGCGGCGGGGCCGCGCGGCGGCGACGACGCCGGCCGGCGTCACGAGCCGGAAGGTGCTGCCGCGCGGGGTGAGGGCCATCCCCTCGACCCGGATATCCGCGGTCGGCGCGGCGAGCCCAAACGTCAGGCGCCGCGGCGCGGGTGGCAGCCCATCCCACCAGCGGTCATCGGCATTCGAGACGCAGACCCCCTGCGGTCCGAGGAGCGCGACCAGCCGTGCCTTCGCGTCTCGGTAGGCCTCCATCGTGCCGTGGTAGTCGAGATGGTCACGCGTCAGGTTCGTGAAGACGGCTGCGTCGAAGGCGATCCCTCGCACACGGTCCTGATCGAGCGCGTGCGAGGAGCATTCCATCGCCACCCGCGTGACGCCGGCCTCGACGAGCGCACGAAGGACGCGCTGCAGCTCGATCGGCCCGGGCGTCGTAAGCCCCTGCCCGCCGGGAAGCGGCCGCCCCTCGCTCCCCACGAGCACGCCGAGGGTCCCGATGCTCGCGGCGGTCCCGGCGGGTTCGTCCAACAGATGGCGAAGGATGCCGACCGTCGTGCTCTTCCCGTTCGTTCCCGTCACACCGACGATTCGCAGCGACCGAGCCGGCTCCCCGTAGAACGCGGCGGCCGCGACCGCGGCGGCGATCCGACTGTGGCGGACGACGAGCGCGGGGAGCGAGGTCTCCACGCCCTCCTCAACGATTACACAGGCCGCGCCGGCGTCCTGCACCTGGGACAGATACGCGTGCCCGTCACTCGCGGCGCCGCGCACGGCGACGAAGCACCCGCCGGGCCCGACCTGCCGGCTGTCGTCGACGAGCGTCGCGATGGTCGTGGGAAGCGCCCCACGCACGGCGACGAGTTCCCCCGCATGCTCGAGGGCGGCGCGGAGGATGTCGGTGGCGACGGGCGAAACGAAGGACATCAGCGGACGGAGGGAAGACGGACGAGCGCGCCGGCAGGGAGGAGTGTCCCCGCAGCGGGCGACGTCGACGGCCCTGCCCCCACCCCGACGAGGACCACCCGGAACCCCGCCGCGTGGAGCGCACGCACGGCGGCGCGGGTCGGCAGTCCGGTCACATCGGGGACGGCGCGGAGCGAATCGACGACGCCCTCGGGTCGAGACGGCCGAGCGAGGTCGAAAGTCACGGGGGGGCGCATCGGCGGCTCGGCGAGGCCGACAGGGGCGGATTCGGAGGCGGACGCAGGGGCGACGGCACCGCCCGTCACCGCATCCCCGCGTGGGCCGGCCGTGCCATCCACCGCTCCATCAGCGGCGACCACCTGACCTACGCCGGTATCCCCCGCTGCGCGCGGCGCCGGCGGCGGCCCTCGCAGCCCCGAGGGATCGAGCGCCCCATCGCGCGCGGCAATCGCGGCGGCGAGCACCGCCTTCGTCACCGGCGCGGCGGTGCCGCCGCCGTACGCGCCCTTCGGGTCATCGAGCTTGACCAGAATCACCAACTGCGGATCCTCCGCGGGAAAGAGCCCGACAAAGCTCGCCGTATACGCCCCTGCCTCGTACCCGCGCCCATCATCCCGCGTGCGGCGCGCCGTCCCCGACTTACCACCGAGCGAATAGACCGCGAGGTCAGCCGCGGTCGCCGTCCCGCCCTCGACCACGTCGCGCAGCAGGCCGCGCATCGTGCGCGCCGTCGCCTCGGACATCAGCCGCCGGACCACCCGACGCGAGGCCCGGAACGTCACCCGGTCCTCCGCATCGCGGATCTCGCGGACAAGCTGCGGCTCCAGCAGCTCCCCGCCGTTCGCGATCGCGCCGTAGGCGAGGGCGAGCTGCAACGGCGTCACGGCGATCTCGTACCCCATCGCCAGCGATGCCGGCGATTGGAGCGACCACTCCGGGACGGGACGGAGCCGGCCCGGTGACTCCGAGGGATAGGGGACGCCAGTCACCATGCCGAACCCGGCGTCCCGGAGCACGCCGTACTGCTCGCGCGGCGAGAGCCGCTGCGCGAACTGCACGATGCCGATGTTCGACGAGTACTGCATCACCTCCGCGAAGGTGAGCGACGGCGCCTCGTGCACGTCGGCGATCGTGCGCCCATTCAGCGTGAGGCGCCCGTTGTAGGTCGGGATCGATTCCTCGACCCGCGCGAGGCCCCGGTCGAGAAGCGCGGCCGCGACGAAGGGTTTGAGCGTGGAGCCCGGTTCATACGGCTCCGTGAGCGCCGTCGCCCCCGTGGCGTCAGGTCGCGCCCGCCGACTCGCCAACGCCCGAATCGCGCCGTCGCGCGGGTCGAGGACGACAACATCTCCGCCGCGCGCCCCGAGCGCGGCGATGGCGTCGGCGAGCGCGCGCTCCGCGATGTCCTGCAGCCCCTGATGGAGCGTCAGCACGACGGTGCGCCCGGGCACCGGCGGCTCCACGCGCTCCTCCGGCGACGTCAGCGCCCCGTTGCGGCCGGCCCGCACCAGCACCGTGCGCCCGTCACGCCCTCTGAGGACCCCATCGAGCGCGGCCTCGACACCGCCCACTGCCTGCCCCTCCCGGTTCACGATACCGAGGAGGTTGCGCAGGCCGGCGGTCGCGGGCGGGACGCGCTCGATCACGCGTCGGGGATGCACCCCGCGCATCGCGAGGAGATCGGCGACATCGGTCGCGAGATGCTGCCCCGGGAGTTCGACCCACTTCCGCTCGAGGTCGGTCGCGCGCTGGACGAACGGCGCGGGGACCCCGACACGCCGGAGCGCGGTGGCGAGTGCCGCCCGGTCCCGGATCTCGCTGGGCGCCACGTCGAGCCGCACGAGCTCACGGCTGTCCACGAGCACAATCCCCGCCGCGTCCAGGATGCGGCCTCGCACCGCGGGCATCGCCCGCTCGACGGTCTGCTGATCACGTGCCTCCGCCCGCCAACGCTCGCGCTGCCGCAGCTGGACCCATCCCGACCGCGCGATGAGCGCGAGGGCGAAGCCCACGAGGACGAGATGCAGCCCCTGCGTCCGCGTCACCCGCATCAGCGGCCCACGTCGGGGGTGGGGCGCGGCAAGCGGATCACCAGGCTCTCCGGCGGGATGCGCATCCCGAGCCGCTCTTCCGCGGTCCGCGCGAGTCGGGCGCGGCTCGACGCGTCACGGATCGCGCCCTCGAGCGCCGCCTCCGTCGCCGACAGCGACCCACGCGTCTCCCGCAGCTCCCGCAGCGTGCGCGCCTGTGCCACGCCGACGCTGCGACGCCAGATCACGCCGGCGGCGACCACGACGAAAGCGAGCAAGCCGAGGAGGAGGAAGGTGCGGCCGCGCACGCTCAGCGCTCCTCCGCCCGACGCCACGCCCGCAGTCGGGCGCTCCGCGCGCGGGGATTGCTGACGATCTCCCCCTCCGACGCCACCACGGCACGCCGCGTGAGGAGCGTCCCCGCCGCGACACCCGGGCACGTGCACATCGGCTGCCGCGGCGGACAGACGCAGGCGGTGCTCCACGCGCGGAACGACTGCTTCACGATCCGGTCCTCCCCCGAGTGATAGGCAATCACCGCGAGGACGCCTCCGGGCGCGAGTCGGTCACGCAGCGTCTCGAGGCCACGCGCGAGGCCACCAAGTTCGTCGTTGACCGCGATGCGGACCGCCTGGAAGAGCCGCGCGAAATCGCCGGGACCACTCCGCGGCCCGAGCACGGCACGGATCGCGCCGACGAGGTCATCGCTGACGGCGAAGGGATGCCGTTCGCGTCGCCGGATGATCTCCGCGGCGAGGCGGGCGGCCCGCGGCTCGTCCCCTGCCTCGCGGAAGACCTGCGTCAACGTCGCGGCCTCGCTCTCCATCAGCCAGGCGGCGGCGTCGAGCGGCTGGGTCGGGTCCATCCGCATATCGAGCGGCACACCGGGCCGGAACGAGAATCCGCGCGCATCGTCATCGAGTTGGCGCGAGGAGACGCCGAGGTCGAGCAAGATCCCGTCGAGGCGCCGTCCTTCCAGCCCCGGGATCTCGTCGATCGCATCGTGGTTTCCGCGGACGGCCTCGAAGCGCGCGGCGATCCCAGCGGCCTGCAGGCGTGCCGACGCGACCTCGAGCGCCGCCGGGTCCCGATCGAGCCCGATGACCCCATGTCCCGCGACGAGCAACGCCGCCGTGTGCCCACCACCGCCGAGCGTGCCGTCGAGGATCGTCTCACATCCCGCCAGCAGCGAACAGACCTCCGCGACGAGGACGGGCGCGTGCCAAGCGGAGGCGTAGGTCTCAGGGGACGACATTCGTGCGTGAAAGATGGCGACGCACCCCCCGGAAACACGACACCCGCCGGCGCGACGCGCCGACGGGTGTCCCTGTGCCGATCAGCCGGGCGCTACTTGCAGAGCGCGGTGACCTGCCGGTCGAGGTACGGGGTCAGCTGATTGACCGCCCCGAGGATCTGCGCCGCCGCATCGGGAGAGGTCCGCCCGCCACGCCGCGTGTACTCCATAGCGTCGTTGGTGGCGGCCTGCGCCGCCTTCGCCTCGTCACAGCTCTTGCTCGTGGGGAGGCCCGCGGCGAGGAGCTGCGCCTTGTAGAAGGACGAGACGCCGATCAGGAAGGCAGCGTTCCCCTTCAGGTTGGCGTCGGTGAGCGTCGAGTCGGCGAACTGGAGCGGCACGAGGGCCGCGTCCATCGACGCGATCTGCTTCGGGTTCTCCGCCGCGGCGGCGCGGTAGAGCTTGTTGCCGATGCTGAGGGCGAACCCGCCGACCTGGTTCGCATCATCGCCGGCGGCCCGAGCCTCCCGAAGCGCGGCGAGCGCGTCATCGGTCTGGCCAAGGTCATTGTACGAGACGGCGATCTGGGTCCAGCCGTTCGGGATCTTCGGGTTGACCTCGAGTGCCTTCCGAGCCGCCGCAATCGACTCGAGGGCCTTCCCCTCGCGCTTGAGGGTCTGCGCGTAGAGCTGCCAGAGGTCGGCATCCCCCGGATAGCGCGCCGTGCCGCGCTGCGCGGCATCGGAGGCCTTCGTCATCTGGCTGTCCGCGGCGTACAGCGCGGCCAGTCGGGTGTAGAACGCCGCATCCGCGAGGGTGGAGTCGAGCTGAATCAGCTCCTCGCCCGTGCGGGTGGCGGGCCCATACTCCTTGAGCGCCGCGAGCACCTTGAACTGCAGCTCGATCAGGGCGATGTCGCCCGGATTGTCGGCGACCGCCTTGACCACGACCTCCTTCGCGAGGTCGAGCTTGCCGCTCGCGGCGAGCGCGTCGATCACGCGCGACGCGAGCTGCGCGTCCTGCGGGTTCGTCGCGAGGAGCTGGATCAGGTACTGGTTCGCCTCGTCGGCGAGCCCGGCCGCCTTCGCCTGGTCCGCCGCGACGGCGAGCGCCGCCTTCGAGGTGGGGTCGATCGCGAGGATCTCCTTCGCCATCGCGAGCTGTTCCGCCGCCGGGGCCTCGCGCCGGGCGAGCACATTCATCTTGCAGTAGCGCACGAGCGTCGCCTGCGGATACGCCGCGATACCCTCGTCCGCCGCCTTGATCGCCTCATCGAACTTGTTGTCACGCGCGGCCGCCATGCAGGCCTTCTCGTTCACGAGCTGCTTCCGCGCCTCGCGGATCAGGTCGACGAGCCCTGCCGCCGCACGGTCCGCCCGTGGGCCGGTCACCGCCGGGAGCGGCTGCGTCAGCGTGTTGTCGCGCGTCAGCACGATCATCGCCTCGACCTTCACGCCGGCCCCATCCGGCACCACCCGGCCCCGGATGTAATCGTCGGCGCGGAGCGCCTTCGCCAGCGCCGACTCGTCGCTCGCCGGGAGCTGCTCGTCGATCGGGTAGCCCGACGACTCGAGGAAGCTCACCACGTCCTTTCGGTCGATGATCCAGAGGAGCCGCGACGGAAAGGCGCGGATCATCCGATCCCGCAGCGCGTCGGAGGCCTCCGGCCCCACCACCTTGTCGGCGGAGGCGAACACCTGGACCAGGGAGCGCGGGGTGTTGGGGCCCGGCGGCGTCCGCGGGGGCTGCGCCCACGCCGTGGAGGTGACAGCGACCGCCGCGAGGGCGGAGACAGTTGGAAGGTGGAGCCGAGCCTTCACGAGCGATTCCTCCAAGACGGTGACGAACGGATCCCACACCACCCACCCGGTCACGCCGGGGTCCAACGATGGGCGAAGAGGGACTCGAACCCCCGACACCCTGCGTGTAAGGCAGGTGCTCTAACCAACTGAGCTATTCGCCCCAGCCCCACCGCCCTGCGACCGCCGAGCCTACTTCAGGATCGCGACCGGGATGAGCACGCAGTACCCGAGCACGAGCAGGATGGGCGCCACGGTGATGCCCCCCCGCCACAGGTCAACGTACCCCACGACCAACGAGGCGGCCGCCAACCCCCACCAGAGGGCGGACGACGCATGCACGGATGCTGACGGACTCTTCTCCATGAGAGGTGGGAGTCTAGACCGCCCCCCCCCGGCTGTCAATAAAAAACGCAGACCTCGTGGCAATCGTTCACGATCCGGGATTCGCGGTCCGCATATCCCCCTCAGCCTCCCCGAGCAGCCGCGCCAGCGCGGAGGCACGCTCGGCGGCATCCTGCGCGGCCTCGAACGCGCGCATCCGCGCCAGCCGCGCCTGCGCCTCTCGACGGCGACGCCACCAGAACGGCCCGACGATCACCCCGATCACCAGAGTGAGCAGACCGAGATCTGTGGCCAGCGCGAGGACCCCGTACTGTCGGCGCACCTGCGACCGGAACCGCGCTTCGAACCCCTCGATGGTCAGGCCGTGCGCGGCACGGAGCGCCGCGTCGAAGGACCCGGCGGTCCGCCACGCGGTGAACAGCCGTTGGAGGCCGGCCGCCCCACCCAGCGCAGCAAGCTCCGCCACGGCACGATGCGCGAGGGCGTAGCCCCGTTGTGCGCGATCGGCACCGCCGTGGAACGCCGAATCGAGCCCCGCGAGCGTCGGGACGCCACGCCACACAAGCCCGACGCTCGTCGTGAGCACCTCGTCGCGGCCCCACTCCCCCGCTGCGAACGACGCATACCCTTCGTCGAACCACCGCGGCACCTCGGGCCCGAGTACCTCGGCGAGCGCGAGATGCGCGAGCTCGTGTCGGAAGGTCTGCACCGGATCGCCGGCGCCCCCTCCCGCGTCGCGCCCCTGCATCACGATCACCCGGCGCGCCGGGAAGGCGATCGCCGCCCCCCACTCCGGGGCCGACGGCCCGACCCAGCGCCGGAACGTCGCGTCGTCGGGGGCGATCCAGACCCATGCCGTGTCACGCAGCGCGGGCAGTCCCGGCAATCCCGGCCGGGCCCGCGTGGCCGCCAGCAGCGACGCGGCGAGCCGTGACTCGGCCGGCCCCGCAAAGATGACGACCCGCCCCTCCGACCAGGTCCGCAACGGCACGCCGGCGTTCGATTCCGCCGGCTGCGCGAGCACCGGTGACGAGCCGAACAGCAGGGCGCAGAGGAGTACGAGCACCACCGCGCCGGCCTGGTGCATCAGCCGCATGAGCGCATCGATCGCCGCTCGCACACCGTCGCCGCGCACCGCCGACGCCTCCAGCGTCGGGCGCCCCGCGAACTCCGCCGCCACCTCGCACGCCGCCTCACAGGCTGCGCGATCCGCCCGGAGCGTGGTCGGCAGGTCACACTTATTGAACAGTACCACGGCCGGGATTCGCACGGGATCGAGCGCGGCGTCGCGCACGAGCCCCGGCAGCGCCTCCATCCAGGCGCGCTGCGAGGCCAACCGCTCGCGCTGCATATCGAGCACCAGGAGCAGCCCCGACGCCTCGGCGAGCACGCGCCGCCGCGTGCGCGCGAGCGCCGGCGCCCCGGGCGCGGCGTGCACGAGCAGGCGCTCGACCCCCCCCCCGACCTCCACGCAATCGACGACAGCCGCCATCGACGGCAGGAGGGGACGCGTCAGATCGGCATCGACGACCGCACCGGCCTGGAGGGCGGCGACGGTCGCTCGCACCCCAGCCCCTTCGGGACCGAGCACCACCACCTTGCGGGTCACGCGCCGCGCGGCCGGATCGATTGCCGTCATCCGTTCCCCTCACCGTGCAGCACCTGATGCAGGCGACGGGTCGATTCGAGCCCGTCGACGATGGTCGCGCGGAGCGCCGGTTCCGGTTCGGCATCGAGCGCCGCCGCCCAATGCGTCAGGGCATCGACGAGATTCCCCCGCTCCACCGCCTCGCGCGCCTGCCGCACCTGACGTGCCGCCGGCGTCTCCATATCCCCCGATGGCGAGACGGCCTCGACGTCCGCGACGCGAAGGGTGATGAGGCCCGCGGTGCGCAGACCGTAGGCCCCACGGGCGACGTCGAACTCGCTCATCGCGGTGACCACCGCGATCCCCCGCAGGTCGCGCCGACCGTCCACGTGGGAGAGCACCTCCCACTCCGCGGGCCGCAACTCCAGCCGCGCCTCGTGCGGCGCATCCCCTTGCAGGACCGGCACCATCGCGATGGAGGGCACACGGTCGGTGAGCGCCGACCACTCGTCGAGCCGCCGTGCGCGCTCGAGGAGGAGCGCATCGACCCCGAGCGGTAGATCGGCGGCCGGCCCCTCCCCCGCCGCCCCCTCCACGAAGTGGAACCGCCCTTCCTGCCACGCGAGGAGCTCGAAGACGACCGCCTCGATCTGCAACCGCATCTGCCGCGCGATCTCGTCCGCCGACACAGCGCCCATCGTCACGAGGATCTCCCCGAGCCGCCGGGTGTCGCCGGACGCCTGGTGCTCCTGCGCGGCGACCAGCGTCTCGGCCGTGATGCGACCGGAACGGACGAGGAGATCGCCGAGGCGATGCGGGTTCGATCGGATACTCGCCGACACCACGCGCCCGCCCGCGAATCCGACGGCCCCGCGGTTCCCGCGCGCCTCCGACTCGACATGGAGCACCCCGGACCGACGCCCGACATCCAAAAGTTGGAAGACGTCATGGATGCCGAGTTCGCCGAGGCGGCCTTCGATGGTCGCCATCAGACCACCCCCCACATCGTCGCCCCGTCATGCGTCAGCAGGACCAATCCCGGCGTCGTGGCGACCGGCGCGACCGCGAGCCCACGGTCTGTCGCGATCGCCGCCGCGACGGAATCCCCACGTTGCTCGTGGATGGCGGCGAGCAGATGCCACGCCGCCGCGCACGTCGGATCTGCCACCGTCGCACGCGCCGCCGCCTCACGTGCCGTCGCCGGTGCCTCGCTCGCATGCGCGACCCGCGCGTACGCGTACCAGAGCCACGACGCCTCCTCGCTCGCATGCGCGTCCTCAAGGAGGGCACCGAGCAGGTCCCGCGCCTCGGACCGTTCCCCCGCGGCGGCGAGGATCCCCGCCGCGTTGCGCCGGACCGCGCGCGACCCCGCCACCGCCGCCTGCCGCGCGAGCGGCACGGCCTCGGCCACCCGCCCCTGATGCACGAGCACCACGGCGAGATTCGAGAGGAGGATCGCATCGGTGGGGGTCCACCTGAGTCCGGTGCGATAACTCGACTCGGCCTCCGGCCACCGCCCCAACCGATGCGCCGCGACCCCGCGCGCGTTCCAGAGCGTCGCGTCCTCCGGATGCTCGGCCACCAACTCGTCGAACCACCGGAACGCGGTGGCGAGATCGCCGCGACCCATCGCGATGGTCGCGAGTGCCGTCGCACCCCGCACCTCCGGTGCCGTGGCGAAGGCGGCCTCGAGCGCCCGCTCCGCGACCGCAGTGTGACCGACGGCGAGCGCGGCGAGCCCGACCGCGCGACGGGCGGTACCGCGGCGATGCATCGCGTCCGCATCGGTCGCCGCCCCCGGCGCCACCGTCTCGTCCGCCTCGGCGTCAACCTCACGCTCCACACGGGTCGCGACCGTGACCGACGTGACCGCCCCGCGGCCGCCATCGAGAGCGAGGTGCGGTTCGGAGCGTCCGAGCGATGGTCGAAGCAGCACGGCCGCCTGGTAGGCCTGCCGCGCCGCCGCGGTCTCGCCGAGATCGCCCAGGATGTACGCGCG
>JBMTAR010000070.1:0-9930 GCA_049428925.1 Gemmatimonadaceae bacterium | reverse complement strand
GACGCTCGTCGGCGGGACACTCCGGGGGGACGGCGCGCGGCGCATCGGCGGCGTGGCGCCGCTCGACCGCGCCTCAGCCGAGGACCTGACGTTCGTCGCGTCGTCACGCTACCTCGCGGCGCTGGCGTCCACCGGAGCTGGGGCGGTGCTCATCTCCCCGGACCTCGCCGAGGCGTCCGGGGGGCCGGCGGACCGCGTGATCGTCGCGCGCCCGCACGAGGCGATTCTCCGCGTCCTCGGGGCACTCACCCCTCCGCCGGCGCCTCCCTTCCGGGGGATTCATCCTGCCGCCAGCGTATCGCCCGAGGCCTCGGTGGCCCCTGATGCGTGCGTCGAGGCCTTCGCCGTGGTGGAGGCCGGCGCACTGGTCGGGGCGGGGGCCTGGGTCGGTCCCGGGTGCCATCTCGGCCGACGGAGCGCAATCGGTGCCGGGACGCGTCTGGTCAGTCACGTGACCCTCTATGACGCGTGCACCGTGGGCGCCCGCGGTCTGATTCACGCGGGGACGCGCATCGGCAGCGACGGCTTCGGCTTTGTCTCCGATGCGACGGGGCATCGCAAGATCCCGCACGTCGGGCGCGTCGTCGTCGGTGATGACGTCGAGTTCGGTGCGAACTGTACCATCGACCGCGGGAGCGTCGACGACACCGTGATCGGCGATGGCACGAAACTCGACAACCTCGTGCATATCGGGCACAATGTGCGCGTGGGGCGGCGGTGTCTGATGGCGGCGGGGGTCGTGGTTGCGGGGAGCGCGCGGATTGAGGACGACGTGCGCGTGGCTGGACAGGCGGCCATCGGCGGACATCTGACGGTTGGGCGCGGCGCGACGATCACGGCGAAGGCCGGCGTCCTGAAGGACGTGCCGGCCGGCGCGACGTGGAGCGGGTTCCCGGCGCGCCCCCATCGCGAGGAGCTGCGCCGACAGGGCGCCGCCGCGAAGCTCCCCGCCGTGCTGCGTCGCCTTGATGGCGGTGTCGCGCCCGAGGGGAATGACGCATGACGGACCGCCGGACCATCGCTGCGCCCGTCACGCTTGAGGGGGTCGGGCTGCACCTCGGCCAGCCGTGTCGGTTGACGTTCGCGCCGGCGCCATCTGGTGCTGGGCTCCAGTTCCGTCGGACCGACCTCCCCGGTGCGCCCGAGACGCCGGTACACGTGGACGCGGCGGTCGCGGCGGAGCGCCGGACGCAGCTCGGCGAGGGGGCCGCCGCCCTGCACACCGTGGAGCACGTGCTCGCCGCAGTGGCCGGGCTCTCGATCGATGACCTCGTCATCGCGATGGACGGGCCGGAGCCGCCAATCCTTGACGGGTCGGCCGAGCCGTTCCGCGCCGCGCTCGTTGGCGCGGGGATCGTCTCGCAACACGGCGCGCCGACCGTCCTGCGGCTCCGCGAACCTGTCCGCGTCGTGGACGGCGAGTCGGTCTACGTGGCCACCCCCGCCGATGCGCTGGAGTTGGAGGTCGCGATTGACTTCCCACACCCGCGGATCGGTGCACAGTCCGGACGCTGGACGGTGACGCCGCAGACCTTCGCGGAGGAACTCGCTCCCGCGCGCACCTTCGGGCTCACGTCGTGGGTCGATGACCTGCGTGCGAAGGGGCTCATCCAGGGGGCATCGGCAGAGAACACCATCGTCCTCGACGCGTCGGACGTGGTGGGCACGACGCTCCGATGGCCCGACGAGTTCGTGCGGCACAAGGCGATGGACGTGGTCGGCGACCTCGCACTCGCCGGGGCGCGGGTCCAGGCCCGGATTACCGCCACCAAACCCAGTCATCGGGGAACCGTCACGCTCGTACGCGCCATGGTCGCGCAGGCGGCGATTCCCGCATCCCCCACGGAGGCCCGCGTGCTCGGCATCGAGGAGATCATGCAGATCCTGCCCCATCGCTATCCGTTCCTGCTCGTGGATCGGATCGTGGAGATGGAGGAAAAGACGCGCGTCGTCGGGATCAAGAACGTCACGATCAACGAGCCCTTTTTCCAGGGGCATTTCCCAGGGCATCCGATCATGCCCGGCGTGCTCATCGTCGAGGCGATGGCGCAGGTCGGCGGCGTCCTGTTGATGGGGACCGTCGACGATCCTGGCTCGAAGGTCGTGTACTTCATGTCGATGGACAACGTCAAGTTCCGGCGCCCGGTGAAGCCCGGCGACCAACTCCGCATCGAGGTGGACATCGTCCAGCTGCGGTCGGCCGTCTGCCGGATCCGCGGCGTGGCCAAGGTGGACGACACGGTCGTGTGCGAGGCCGATATGGCGGCGACGGTGCGCGCCCGATGACGCGTACGATTCATCCCACGGCCATCATCGACCCGGGCGCGACGCTCGGCGCTGACGTGTCGGTCGGCCCCTGGGCCATCATCGGCCCGGATTGCCAGGTGGGCGACGGCTGCGTGATCGAGGCACGGGCGACGCTGGAGGCGCACGTGCGGCTGGCCCCGCGCGTGCGCGTCGGAATCGGCAGCATCCTCGGCGGGCTCCCGCAGGACCTCAAGTTCAAGGGGGAGGTCACGACCGTCGAGGTGGGGGAGGGGACGACGATTCGCGAGTATGTGACCATCAATCGCGGGACGGCGGAGTCGCATCGCACGACCGTCGGGAAGGGAAGCTTCCTGATGGCCTACGTCCACCTCGCGCACGACTGCCACATCGGGGACGGGGTCATTGTCTCGAACGGGACGCAGTTCGCCGGGCACGTGACGGTCGAGGACCGTGCCATCATCTCCGGCCTCTGTGCCGTGCACCAGTTCGTGCGCATCGGTCGCCACGCGTTCATCGGTGGCGCATCGCGTGTGACCAAGGACATCCCGCCGTTCGTGAAGGCGGTGGGAAACCCGGTCGCGCTGTACGGACTCAATGCCGTGGGCCTGCAGCGGAGCGGCTTCGCGCCCGAGGTGGTGTCCGAGCTCAAGAAGGCCTACCGGCTTTTCTTCCGCTCGGAGCTGAACATCACGCAGGCACGGGAGCAGGCGCGCGCGACGCTCGCTCCGATGGCCGAGGTCGAGGCGTTCATCGCCTTCGTCGAGGCGAGCGGTCGGGGCGTGGTCGTATGAGCGCGCCGGTCCGGCTCGGCGTCGTCGGGGCGGGGAGCCTCGGCTACCATCACGCGCGCATTGCGCGCGATCTCCCTGGGCTCGTCTTCCGCGGCATCTTCGAAGCGAACGCCGAGCGGGCGGGCACCGTCTCCCGCGATCTTGGCATCCGCGCCTATCCCACGCTCGACGCGTTGCTCGATGACGTTGACGCCGTGTCAATCGTGACGCCGACGCCGACGCACCACGCTGTGGCGATGCGGGCGTTGGCGCGCGGGAAGCACCTCTTGATCGAGAAGCCGATCACGGTCACGCTCGAGGAGGCGGACGAGCTGCTCGCGCTCGCCGAGCGGCAGGGCGTGCTTGTGCAGATCGGGCACGTCGAGCGGTTCAATCGGGCGATTCGGGCGGCGCAGCCGCACGTCGACCGGCCGCTGTTCATCGACAGCGATCGGCTCGCGCCGTTCAATCCGCGCGGGTCGGATGTGGCGGTCGTGCTCGACCTGATGATCCACGACATCGATCTGGTGCTGACGCTCATCGGCGGCGGGGTCCGCGACGTGACCGCCGCCGGCGTCGGGGTGCTGACGCCTTCGATCGACATCGCCAACGCGCGCGTCACCTTCGACTCAGGGGCGGTCGCGACGATCACCGCGAGCCGCGTCTCGAAGGAGCGCATGCGGAAGCTCCGGATCTTCCAGCGGAATGGGTATCTCTCTCTCGACCTCGGAGCGGGCATGGGCGAGCTGTATCGACTACGCGAGGACGTCGATCTGCCGACGCTTGTCACGCAGGCCCAGCCGATTGAGGCGTTTGTCGAGCGCATCCCGCTCGAGGCCCCCGAGGGGGAACCATTGCGATTGGAGCTCGAGAGCTTCGCCGAGGCGTTGCGCGGCCGGGCTCCGGTCGTGGTGAGCGGGCGCGCGGGGCGGGAGGCGTTGGCGGTCGCGCTCCGCATCGTCGCCGACATCGATCGGTCCCGCGCCCTCCTCGGCGCTACCGGTGCGTGAGGTCCTGATTGTTGCCGGCGAGGCGTCCGGCGACCTGCACGCCGGGCTCCTCGCGGACGCGTTGCGGCGTGCCCGACCCGACCTGCACCTCGTCGGGACGGGGGGGGCGCGGATGGCGGCCGCCGGGGTGGAGATGCTCGCGCAGGTTGATGGGGTGGTGGGATTCATCGAGGTGCTGCGGCACGTCCCTGCGCATTGGCGCCTCCTGCGCACCCTCGTGGCCCGAATGCGCACTGGGCGGGTGGGGCTCGTCATCCTGATCGACTATCCCGGATTCAACCTGCGGGTCGCGGCGGCAGCCCGCGCGGCCGGCGTGCCGGTGCTGTACTACATCACCCCGCAGGTCTGGGCATGGAAACGCGGCCGACTGCGCACGATGGCGGAGGTGATCACGAAGGCCGCCTGCATCCTCCCGTTCGAGCCACCGATGCTCCGTGAGGCGGGAATCGACGCCGCGTTCGTGGGGCATCCGCTGCTCGATCGCGCGCAGGCGCTCCCCTCACGGGCCGCGGCGCGGGCCAGGCTCGGGCTCGAGGAGGCCGGCGAGGTGCTGGCGCTCTTTCCTGGGAGCCGCGCGGTCGAGATCCGTCGGCATCTCGCGGACTTCGTCGCGGTCGCGCGACGGCTGGAGGCGATGCGGCCGGGACTGCGCGTCGTGCTGAGTGCGGCGCCGACCATCGACCTGCGGGCGGGTGAGGTCCCGTTCCCGATCATCCGCGCGGCGTCCTTCGACGTGCTGCGCGCGGCCGATGTCGCCCTGTGCAAGAGCGGGACGACGACACTCGAGGCCGCGGTCGCCGACTGTCCATGCGCGATCGTCTACCGGACGAGCGCGGTCTCGTACGCCATCGCTCGGCGGCTCGTGCAGATCCCACACATCGGCCTGCTCAACATCGTGGCGGGCCGAGCCGTCGCGCCGGAGTTCGTGCAGGATGCGTTCCGTCCCGAGGCGGTGGCCGCGGCCGCCGGGCCGCTCTTCGATCCGGAGGGGGAGGCGCGACAGACGATGCGAGCGGGGCTGGCCGAGGTGCGGGCGCAACTCGGCTCCGCGGGCGCGTCCGAACGGGTCGCGGCGATGGCCGCCGGGTTGGTGCCGTGAGCTGGCGGCGGTGGCTGCGCCTGCAGGGGATCCTGCTCGTGGCGGCGCCGCTCCTCCGCCTGCTGGCGAGCACCTGGCGGGTCGAGTGGCGCGGGGTCCCGCTCACCCGCGCCGCCGATTCGTCGGCGCGGCTCTTCGCCTTCTGGCACGGCGGTCTGCTCCCGATCGCGTGGGCGATTCGGGGCCGTGGCATCGTCGCGATGGTCAGCGAGCACCGTGACGGGGAGTTGATCGCGCGTATCCTGCGGCGGTGGGGCTTCGCGCTGGTGCGTGGGTCGAGCACGCGCGGGGGCGGGAAGGTCCTGCTCGCGATGATCCGGGCCCTCGCCGACGGTCAGGACGGCGCCATCACACCGGATGGGCCGCGTGGGCCGTTCGAAGTGCCGCACATCGGCACGGTTCGGGCGGCACAGCGGGCGGGCGTCACCATCGTACCGATGCGGGTCGTCGCGTCGCGTGCGTGGCGGGCGCGGAGCTGGGACCGGTTCCTGGTCCCCAAGCCGTTCGCGCGCGTGGTCATCACGGCCGACGCGCCGTGGATTCCCGGGGGTGGGGACGATGCGGCGCTCGTGGAGGAACTACGGCGTCGGATCGGCGCCTCGGGGGCCGCATGAGGCGCGCGCTGGCTGATGCACTTGTGGCCGCGTGGGCGGCGGATGGCGTGGTCTCGCGGGCACTCGCGCCGTTGGGGGTGATGTACGGCGTGGCGATGTCGGTCCGCAACGCGGCGTACGCGTCGGGGCTCCGGCGCGTGACCCCGGTGTCGGTCCCGACGATCAGCGTGGGGAATCTGACGGTTGGCGGGACCGGCAAGACCCCGGTGAGCGCCTGGTTCGCCGAGCAGCTCGCCGTGCGCGGAGCGCGCCCGGGCATCGTCCTCCGCGGTTACGGCGCCGACGAACCTCTTGTGCACCGCACACTCGTCCCGTCGGCCGTCGTCGTCGCCGATCCCGATCGCGTGCGGGGCTCGGCCCGTGCCGTCGCATCTGGCGCGCGGGCGATCGTGCTCGACGACGCCTTCCAGCATCGCCGTGCGGGCCGGACGATCGATGTCGTCCTCGTCGCCGCTGAGCAGGGCCTGCCGGGGCGCTGCCTCCCGGCGGGTCCCCTGCGCGAGCCGTGGTCGGGAATCCGTCGGGCCGATGCGCTGATCGTGACGCGCAAGACTGCCTCGTCGGAGTCGGCAGTTGCGTTGGCGAGCGCACTTCGCGCTCGCTGGGGTCGCCCGGTCGCCGTGATGCATCTCGCGCCCGGGGCGCTGTGTCGGGTTGACGGCGTCTCCGGGGGATCACCCGCCGCGGTGCCCGCGCCGGGGTCACGGGTCCTCGCCGTGTCTGGGATCGGTGAGCCTACCGCGTTCCATGGCCAGCTCGCCGCGTCGGGGTTCGACGTGACGCCGATGCCGTTCCCTGATCATCACGGGTTCACGGCCGCCGATGTGCAGCACGTGATGGCCCGTGCCGACGGGATCGGGCCGGTCGTCTGTACGCTGAAGGACGCCGTCAAACTGACCCCCCTCTGGCCTGCTCGCGCCCCAGCCCTGTGGTATCTTTCCCAGGCTGTTCGGCTGGAGGCCGGCCAGGGGATCCTGGACGGCCTGTTGGACCGCTTGGCCCCGATCTCGACCCCCTGACCTCACGTGCCGCCGGCCCGGGGGCCCCGACTGCCTCCCGCCCCCATGGCCGACCTCAGGCTCCCCACCGATTCCATCGTCCGCCCCGACAAGGACCGCTTTCTCGCCCGCTCCGGTGACGTCGACCGCCACCAGTCCAACGAGGAGAACCCTTTCGAGGCGATGATGTCGCGCTTCGATCGCGCGGCCCAGCTTCTCGACCTCGAGCCGGGGATATACAAGGTCCTGCGCAGCCCGGAGAAGGAGATCACCGTCTCGATCCCTGTGATGATGGATTCCGGGGAGGTCGAGGTCTTCACCGGCATCCGCGTCTTGCACAACACCTCACGCGGGCCGGCGAAGGGCGGAATCCGATTCGATATGAACGTCTCCCTCGACGAGGTGAAGGCGCTCGCGGCATGGATGACCTGGAAGTGCGCCGTCGTCAACATCCCGTTCGGCGGGGCGAAGGGCGGGGTCATCTGTGATCCGCTCAAGATGTCGGTCGGTGAGCTCGAGCGCGTGACACGCCGCTACACGGCGGGGATTATGGCGACGCTCGGTCCAGACTCGGACGTGCCGGCGCCCGACGTGAACACCAACGAGCGTGTGATGGCGTGGCTGATGGACACGTACTCGATGCACAAGGGATACACGGTGAACGCGGTGACGACCGGGAAGCCGGTTGAGATGGGCGGCTCGCTCGGCCGTCGCGAGGCGACGGGCCGTGGTGTGATGCTCACGGCGGTGGAGGCCCTCGAGCACCTCAAGATGCCGGTGCAGGGCGCGACGGTCGCCGTGCAGGGCTTCGGCAACGTCGGTTCGATCGGCGCGCAGCTCCTCGCCGAGGCGGGATGCACGGTGATCGCGGTCAGCGACCGGACGGGCGGCTGGCACAATCCGAAGGGAATCGACGTGGCGGACGCCATCGCGTACGTCCGGGCGAACAAGACGCTCGAGGGGTATGGCAAGGGCGACCCGATCTCGAACGAGGCGCTCCTCGAGCTGCCTGTCGACGTGCTCGTCCCGGCCGCGCTGGAGAACGTGATCACGACGCGGAATGCGCGCGACATCCAGGCGAAGGTGATCTGTGAGGGGGCGAACGGCCCCACGACGGCGGCCGCGGATGCGATCCTCGACGAGAAGGGGATCTTCGTGATCCCCGACATCCTCGCGAACGCTGGAGGCGTCACCGTCAGCTACTTCGAGTGGGTGCAGAACCGCGGGGGGTACTACTGGACCGAGCAGGTCGTGAACGATCGCCTGCGCGAGATCATGGTGAACAGCTTCCGTGACGTGCTGAAGCTCTCGCAGCAGCACAAGGTCAACATGCGGACCGCCGCGTACATGGTGGCGATCAGCCGCGTGTCGACGGTGCACCGGCTGCGCGGGATCTACGCCTGAGGTCGGCATGCCCGACGGCAGGGCGGTGACGAATGCGGGTCGCCGTGCGTGCCGTCGGGCGACCGAAGGCGGAGGGGATCGTCGTGGCCATTGCGGAGTATGAGCGCCGCGCCGCCCGCTACTGGCCGCTCGATGTGGTCGAAGTGCGGGACGCGGGCCCGCGGGGCGGCGACGCCGATGGAACGCGCCGGCTCGAGGGGGAGCGTCTGCTGGACGGCATCGGCGGCGGCACTGTGGTCGCCTGTGACCCCGGCGGGGAATCGCTCGATTCGACGCGCTTCGCCGCGTGGCTGCAGTCGCAGCGCGAGCGGGCCCGGGACGTGACCTTCGTCATTGGTGGTGCGCACGGGCTGGATGGTGCGGTGCTTGAACGCGCCGAGCGCCGGCTCTCCCTCGCCCCGTGGACCCTGCCGCACGAGCTCGCGCGGCTCGTCCTCGCCGAGCAGCTCTATCGGGCGGGCACGATTGTGCGCGGTGAACCGTATCACAAGTGATGCTTTCCTCCATGCCCACGACCCACTGCGCTCATGTCCGCCCGATGCATCCGCCGCCGTGCGTGGGGGCGAGGTGAGCGCGCCGCGTGTCCTGACCGAAGTGCTCGGTGGGGGGCCGCTCGCCCGGGCGATCCTCCAAGGTGTCACGCCCGCCGACTGGATCGTGCCGCGTCCCCGGGGGATCGAGGGATGGCGCGCTCAGGTCGAGGCGGTGCGCGCTGATGCGCCGTCGGGATGGCGGACCTCGCTGGGACCGGCGTTCGCCGCGAGCGGCGAGGCGGCTGCGCGGCTCGATCGGGTCGCGGCAGCGGGTGGCGTGGTCGTCACGACGGGGCAGCAGCCCGGGCTGTTCGGCGGCCCGCTGTACACGCTCCTCAAGGCCCTGTCCGCGCTCGCGCTCGCCGACCGGCTCGAGCGCGACACCGGGATTCCCGCCGCCCCCGTGTTCTGGGCGGCCACGGATGACGCCGATTTCGCCGAGGCGGCGTGGACGGGTGTCGCCGAGACGGACGGGTTCGAGCGACTCGCCATCCCTCGCCAGGGGGCAGACGGCGTGGTGATGGCTGAGATGCCGCTCGGTGACGTGCGGGTGGTGTACGAGCGGCTGGTCCGCGCCGCCGGGTCCGCGCCGAACGCGGCACTCCTCGACGCCGTGCGCGCCGCCTACGCGCCCGGTGCGACGATCGGTGGTGCCTACGTCTCGCTGATGCGGACCGTGCTGGAGCCCCTGGGGATCGCCGTGCTCGATGCGTGGCATCCGGCGGTGCGGGCGGCCGCTCGGCCGACGCTCCTCGCCGCCTTGCGTGGGGCGAACCGTGTGGACGAGGCGCTCTCGCTTCGCACCGTCGCGATTGAGCGGGCGGGGTTTCGGGCGCAGGTCGCGCGCGTCGCGCGCCTCTCTCTCGTCTTCGAGACGCACGCCGGGGTGAAGGCGCGGGTTCCACTCACGCGGGCGGCCGCGCTGGTCGCCGATGATTCGGCGATGCTGTCGCCGAACGTTCTGCTCCGTCCGATCGTCGAGCGGCAGATCTTGCCCACGGTCGCCTATCTCGGCGGGCCGGGAGAGCTTGGGTATTTTGCGCAGGTGACTGCCGTCGCCGACGCGCTCGACCTGCCGCGCCCGCTCGCGGTGCCGCGGTGGTCCGCCACCGTGGTGGAGCCGACCATCGATCGTCGCCTCGGCCGGCTTGGCCTCACCGTCGCCGACCTGCTCGACCCGCACGCCGCCGAGCGTCAACTCGGGGAGCGCGCCCTCCCACAGGAAGTCCGCGCG
>JBMTAR010000069.1:0-9955 GCA_049428925.1 Gemmatimonadaceae bacterium | reverse complement strand
CTGAGGGCCCACGTGGCCCTCAGCGCGTTTTCGGGTCTGGCCTTTGCGACCTTCCTGGTCCCGCCGGTCCCGGCGTTCTTTACGCAGCCACCGAATGACGTGGCGATGCGGGTGGGCTCGCAGTTCGGCGGGCAGATCACCGTGGTCCTCGGGGCGATCGCCGGATTCGCGTTCCTCGCGCACGCGGTCGGCACCCGCCCCGCCCTCCGCGCCCTCGCGGTCTGCTTCGTCCTCTCGCTCGGCGCCGAGGCCCTCGGCGCGGCGACCGACATTCCCTTCGGTCCGTACGACTACACCACGCGGCTCGGGTTCCTCGTCGGTGGGTTGGTGCCGTTCAACATCCCGACGTCGTGGTTCTATATGGCGGTCGCGGCCCTGGGAATGGGCTCCCGCTTCCTCCCCGCGCGGGACGACACCACCACACGGTGGTGGTGGGCCTTCGTGGCGGCCCTCATCCTCACGGGCTACGACCTCGTGATGGATCCGGCGATGTACCGCACCGAGCACTGGCTCTGGTTCGTCCCGGACCTCTCCGCGGCACCGACCTGGGTACGCTGGCTTGGATACGACGGCTATCACGGCATCCCGGTTGCGAACTTCCTCGGATGGATCCTCACCGGCACGCTCGTGACGCGAGCGATGCTGGCCGTGATCCCGCCGTCGCAATGGGCGCACGCGATCCGACCGCACGCCTTCCCGAGTGTGCTCTACGCGGCGAACGGCATCCTCCCGATCCTGATCTGCCTTCGGTGGGGCATGGTCTCCGCCGGGTTTGTCGGAATCGTCGCGATGGGGATCCCACTCGCGCTCGCGTGGCGCGCCCCGCGCAAGGGTGCCGCCTGATGCCCGCGTCGATCCGCTCCGCCGCAGCGCGCCGCGCCGCACGCGAGGGTCACACGCCGTGAGCCCGACGCACGCGCCCCCGACCACCCCCTTCCGCCGTGCGATGCGGCAGATGACCCGTACCCTCGCCTCGGACGGGATGATTGGGTTCATGCTCGCCGTCGTCTTCGTGGAGGCGACGGTGCTCGTGCTCTGGCATCGCCAGACCGGACGTGGCCCAGCCCCGGTCGAACTGCTCTCATTCCTCGGCGCCGGCGGGAGCCTGATGGTCTCGATGTACTTCGTGCGTCGGGTGGAGCAGCGCCCGCTCGCCTTCGCCTTCGCGCTGCTCTCAGCGCTCGCCTTCCACGCCTGGCACGTCGCCCTGCTCTGGGGCCGCTGAGCGGTCGGTAGGCTCAGCTGAGGGGCCGCGTGCGCGCGACGAGCGCGCTAGGTGCGCGCGGCCGCGCGCCCGGACCGCCGCGCTCAGCGCGCGCCGCGGGGGTGGACGCGCATCAGGATCTCCTGCCGTGGCCGCGTCGTCAGCCGCGCCACCGGTCGTACCACCGCCGGCTCCACCGCCGCGAAGTCGAACCGACGCGTGAGCCGAGCGATGAAGAGCGCCGCCTCGAGGTTGGCGAACGCCGCCCCCACACAGACGCGCGGCCCGAGCCCGAAGGGAACGTAGGCGCCGGGGATAATCTCCTCCTCGCGTCCGTCGAGGAATCGGTCCGGATCGAAGAGCTCGGGGTCCTTCCAGAGCACGCGATGGCGATGGATGGTCCACGGGGCGACGAGCACCATCGTCCCGCGCGTCACGCGACGACCACCGAGCGTGGTGTCCTCGGCCGCGACCCGCGGCAGGAACGTAATCGGCGGATAGAGCCGCAGCGTCTCCTTGAAGACCGCCTTGATGTACGGGAAGCGCTTGGCGTGCTCGATGGTGATCTCCCCGTCGCCACACGCAGCATCGACCTCGGCACGGATGCGTGCCACCACATCCGGACGCTGCGACAGGAGGAAGAAGACCCAGGTCAACGCGCTCGCACTGGTCTCGTGCCCGGCGAGGAAGAAGACGCCGAGCTCGTCGATCAGCTCCTCGCGGGTGAATTGGGCGCCGGTCTCGGGATCGACGGCGGCGATCGCCGCGGCGCAGATGTCGTCCGCCGGCTCGGCGTCCGGGGCGAATCGCGGCGCGACCATCGCACCGATGAGGGCCCGGATGCGTCGGCACGCTTCGAGCACGCGCACCGGTTGCGGCGTGTGGCGCCACGGCTTGTCGAAGAGGAGCGCCTTCACGTTCACGCTCGCGACCTGCCGCTCGAAGACGGTGAAGGCCTCGAACACATCGCGCGCGGCGCCCTCGGCGAGCGGCGTCGAGAAGATGGTCCGCGTGATCACGTCGGCGGTGAGGTGCCCCATCGCGGCGTCGAGGGAGAAGGCCGCCCCAGACACGCGCTTCCGCTCGAGCCACTGCTCGTGCTCGTCGACGGCGCCGACCATCTGGCCGAAGGCGCGGGCGAGCCGCATATGCGAAAACGATGGTTCGATCATCCGCCGCTGCCGCCGCCACGTCGCCCCGCTCGACACGAACATCGCGTTCCCGATGAGCGGTGCAACGGCGTCCACCATCAGATCGTTCTTCGGGAAGATTCCCTGCGGATCAGTGAGGACCTGTGCCACGAGCTCTGGGTCATTCACATAGAGGATCCCGCGGCGCGTGATCCCGAGGGGGAGGAGCCGCTCCTGGTAGGCGAGATCGGGGATCAGCGAGAGAAGGTCCCCTTCGCCCTGCAGGATCACGCGCAGCAGCGATCGGACCGGGGGCAGCGGATACGGCGCCGGCGGCCGGTACGCCGCGGTCATCGCGCGGCACCTTCGCGGGCGGAGGCGCGCGCGGCCGAGCCCGCTCCCGTGCCTACGTCCACATCCGCGCGCGCATCCGCGCGCAGGGCGAGCGTCGTCCACAGCACGCCAAGCATCTCATTGCCGGCGATGCCCAGCAGGAGCACCGGGGCGATGCCGGTGACCACGAGCACAACGAAGGCGGTCGCGAGCGCGATCCGCCCCCAGAGCGACGCGCGGATGAGCACGCGCACCTCGGCACGACCGGCGACGATGTAATAGGCGCCGAGCAGCATCGCGGTCGCGCCGAGCAGCCGCACCCAATGCTCGGAGGTCCGCGCGGTGTGCAGGAGGTCGAGGGTCAGATTGGGGGCGGCGAAGAGGCCGAACCCCATCACCAGGCCATAGGCACCGAACGCGGTGAGGCTGCGCCCCGCTCGTGACCCGGGCCCCCTCCCGCTCACTCCGCCACCTGGACGCGCGGGCTCGCGTCACGCTGTCCCCACCGCCCGATGCGGATGCGATGGTAGATGATGATCGAGAGCCCGATGGTCAGCGGCACGGCCCAGAGCGCCGGATTGAGCGCCGCGTGGGACTCGGCGGGCCCTGTCCGCGGCAGGAAGCGGACGAGCCCGAACGTCATAAAGGCCGTGTACACCGAGATGCCGGCGCCGACAAGCGCCTTCATATGCTCGATGAGATACGCCCAGCGCGTGGGCGTGCGGCGGAAGGCGAAGACGAGGTTCGTGACGCCGGACGCGACGCCGACGACGCTGATTCCCATCATCAGCGGGAGCGCTCGCAGCCATCCCTGGATGGCGCAGTTGATCGCCGCGATGATGACGAGTCCTTGGAGTGCCACCTCGCGAGTCGCGCGATTGCGGGCGTGCTCACGCTTGTTCCGCACGACGACGAGCCCGTGCCACGCCAGGCTCATCGTGAGGATGGCGAGGTAGACCATCATCCAGCCGAAGATGCCGGAGACGAGGCGTGCGTCGTCGAGGTGGGGATGCGTGCCGAGGGGGTCACGGAGCGTCGCGACGCCCATCACCGCCGCAATGGATCCCGTCACCAGCATACTGTAGGCGAAGACGAACCCGGCGCGTCGGTGCGCGCGACCGCCCTTGCGGGAGAGGACGGCGACCCAGAAGAGGACGAGGCCCCAGGCCCCCGTCGCGATGTGCGCGGCGACGAGGCCGTGAAACGCGGTCACCCGACCCCGGGCTCCGCCGACGCGAGCGCGGTGCGCACCGCGTCGGTGAGCGCGACCGTGGTAAACGGCTTCCCCAGAAACCGGGTGCCGATCCCGTCGACGTCCCCAATCCCCTCGGGGGTCGTGTAGCCCGAGATGAGGAGCACGGGGAGCGCGGGGTGCGCCTTGTGCAGCTCCTTCGTGAGCGCGGTGCCCGTGAGCTCGGGCATCATCACGTCGCTGACGACCAGATGGATCGGCCCCTGGTACGACGCGACGATCTCGAGTGCCTCGCGGCCGTTCGCCGCCTCGAGGATGGTGTAGCCCTCGCGGTGGAGCAACGTCCGGATCAACCGCCGCACGGCCGCCTCGTCTTCGGCGACGAGGATCGTCTGATTCCCACGGGCGGGGGCCGACGTCGCCGTGCTCCGCGCCGGTGTGCTGGGCGCGACCGCCTCGGGTTCGGTCGCCGTAGCCACGGGGAAGAGGAGGCGCATCGTGGTACCGATCCCACGGGCGCTCTCGACGTTCACAAACCCGTGCGACTGCCGGACGATGCCGTGCACCATCGCGAGCCCGAGCCCCGTACCCTGCCCGACGGGCTTCGTGGTGTAGAAGGGTTCGAAGATGCGGTTCAGGTCGTCGGCGGCGATCCCCTCGCCGGTGTCGGCGACGGCGAGCTCGGCGTACACGCCGGCGGGCATCACGTCACCGAGGGCGACGATGCGCGGCTCGACGACGCGCACGAGCCGTGTGGTGAGCTGGATCGCCCCACCCTCCCGCATCGCATCCCGTGCGTTGAGGACGAGGTTCATCACGACCTGGTCGAGCTGGCCGCGATCCGACCGGATCTGGATCTCCCCCTCGGAGGCCTCGGTCGACAGGGTGATCGAAGGGCCGACGACGCGTCGGAGCATCGGTTCGAGCCCCGTGACGGTCTCGTTGAGCGAAAAGACGGTCACGCGCAGCGTCTGCTTGCGTCCGAAGGCCAGAAGCTGCCGCGTGAGGTCGGCGGCGCGACCGGCGGCGCGCGCGATCTCATCGAGCATCTCGCGGGTGTCGACCGAGAGCGTGCGATCATCCCGGACGAGATCGAGGTTCCCGCGAACAATCGTGAGGAGGTTGTTGAAGTCGTGCGCGATGCCGCCCGCCAGCTGTCCGACGGCCTCCATCTTCTGAGACTGCCGCAGCTGCTCCTCGAGGAGGTGTCGTTCCGTGACGTCGCGGAAGCGCCAGACCCAACCAACGGTCGCGCCATCGAGCCGCTGCGGATGGGCGGTCAGCTCGATCCGCCGGCCATCGCGCAGCCGGAGCGCCTCGACGGGGTCGCCGCCCTGCTCCGCCGAGTCGCGGATGCCCACCAAGGCGTTGGGGTCTTCGAGCGCGGCGCCAACCACGCCCCAGAGCCGCACCTCGTCGCGCGCCGCCAGAGCGGTGGCCGCCTCAGGCCACATCGCCGCAAATCGCGAGTTCCACCGCACCACCCGTTCGGAGAGGTCGACGACCAGCACCCCGAACGCATCGCCCTCGACCGCGGCCTCCAGCAGGGAGAGCGCGTGCCGGACCTCGTCCCGCTCACCGATCGTCTCCCGGAGGGCCGTGAGGCGCGCCTCCAACTCCCGCGACACCGTATCGACGGCCCGCTCAAGGAGTGCCCGGTCGGCATCGGCCTGTCGATACGCGAGCTCAATGGCCTCGACCAGCGACCCCAAGCCCTCCGGGACGGCATCGAGCGACCCGAAGTGCCGGCGCAGCTGACGCGCCAGGAGCTTGTGACGACCCTCAGCGTTCATCGAAGGTGGTGATGGTCATCGTCTGGTTGTGCAGCTCGCAGCGCGTCGTCACCCCCGTCGGCGCGATCTCGCCATACGAGTAGAAGCCGGTCAAAACGGGCGACGGGCCGAGCACGTCCCGCACCGCCTCCACCTCCTCCTCGATGCGCTGGCCGAGGACGAGCTTGCGGCCGACGCATGAGATGAGAACGGCGAGCGCCGGCGCGCTGCGCCCAATCGTGGCATGCGCGCCCTCGGCCGCCCCCTGCGCCCCATCGATCAACCGGTCGAAATTGGCCTTCATCAACTGCGCCCTCGCCCCCTCCGGCACATCGCCGGCGAAGGTCAGGCTCCCCGCCGCCTCATCGACTCCGAGGATCGTCCGCACCAACCGCGTGCCGTCCTCAAGGATGAGGTCGAGCGGGAAGAGCAGGCCGCTCGCGGGGAGATCGGCTGCGTGCGGGCCGAGGTATTCCTTGTACAGCGCGAGCGCCGATCCCCCGTCGAGTTCGTAGAGCACGTTGCCCTGCGACCGGGTGATGCGCCGCTCCGGCCCGAAGGGATCCCATCCCCCCATCGAACCGTGACCGATCACGAGTCGGTCGCCGTAGAAACCGATGGCCGCGACATGATGGTCGTAGCCGACTCCATCGAAGCAGACGCAGGTCTTCTCGAAGCGTGCAGCGTCGCCGGCGAGACCGCCGGAGACGGTGACGCCCGTCGGAAGCACGGGGCGCATCCCGGCGAGCAGCTCGGATCCGTTGATGCGGACCCCTTCGGCGATGACAAGAATGTGGCGGAGGCCCTCGCCGAGCAGCGCCCGGGCGAGGCGTTCGCCGACCAGCTGGCTCTCGGCCGCGGACGGCAGAGGCTCCAGCGCGGTACGGATCGTTGTCCGCTCGAAGCGAATGGCCGTGGCGACGATGGCGTCGTCGAGCACCTCGGTGCCGGCGATCTCGCCGGCCGTGGAGCATCCGACGATCCGCGCGGTCGGG
Organism: Gemmatimonadaceae bacterium; assembly: GCA_049428925.1. Taxonomy (GTDB): domain Bacteria; phylum Gemmatimonadota; class Gemmatimonadetes; order Gemmatimonadales; family Gemmatimonadaceae; genus Pseudogemmatithrix. The sequence continues at coordinate 3,329 of JBMTAR010000069.1, read as the reverse complement.
AAGGCGGCGCGGATCTCATCTCCACGGACGGGATCGCCGAGCGCGGCGCCACCGCCGAAGACGAGGACCAGCTGCGCGTTGTCGACCCCTTCGCCGCTGATAGCGGTCCAGCCGTCCGCCGAGGTCCAACGTCGTTGTTCGATGCGCATGCGGGAGCTTCCCAATTCGACGTGAGTCCGAGGTATGTCCATCATACCCGAATCCGCACCCACATGCCAGCGTAAACCGCCCCGGATTTGAGATCGGCAGCGTTCGGTGGTACGATCGGCGGATGGGAGCCGATGTCACCGCCGAAGTCCTCGTCATCGGCCTCGGCGCGATGGGGAGTCAGACCCTCCTCGAACTCGCCCGTCGCGGCGTTCGCGTGGTCGGGCTCGACCGCGGTCATCCCCCGCACGACCTCGGGTCGAGCCACGGGCGCTCGCGCATCATCCGGGAGGCGTACTTCGAGGACCCGCTCTACGTCCCGCTCGTGCAGCGCGCCTACGCGCGGTGGCAGGCGCAGGAGGCGGCGTCCGGCGAGCCCCTGCTCCGTGTCACCGGCGGGCTCGCCCTGGGACCCGCCAGCTCGACGCTCGTGGTCGGCGCGACGGCGAGTGCCGAACGACACGGCCTGGCGTGCGAACGCCTCGACGCCGATGCCATTCGGCGGCGCTTCCCCGCCCACGTCATCCCGGATGACTGGGTGGGACTCCTCGAACCGCGCGCCGGGATGCTCGACCCGGAGCGGTGCATCGCGACGGCGCTCCGGCTCGCGACCGCGCACGGCGCGCCGCTGCACCTCGGCGAGACCGTGGCCCGATGGACAGAGCACGCGGACCACGTGGAAGTGCGCACCGACCGCGGCGTGTACCGAGCCGACCGCGTGATCCTGAGCGCCGGGATGTGGATGCGTCAGCTCGTGCCGGCGCTGCGGCCACATCTCACCGTCGAACGACAGGTCCAGTTCTGGTTCGCCCCGCGCGCGCAGGCGCCGAAGTTCGATCCGGACCGATTCCCCGTCTTCCTCTCGGAGGTCGCGCCCGGGCGACTCTGGTACGGGTTCCCCGATGTCGGCGACGGGGTGAAGGTCGCGTGGCACCACGGCGCACCGGACGACGACGCCGCCCGCGTGACCGACGATACCGATGGCGCGCCGGCACCGCACCGCACGGTGTCGACGGCGGAGGTCGACGCGATGCGCACGCACCTCGCGACGCACCTCCCGGAGGCGGCGGGGGCACTCCGGGCGACGGCCGTCTGCACCTACACGAACACCCCGGACGAACACTTCCTCCTCGACCGCGCACCGGACTCCGCGCGGGTCTGGATCGCCTCCCCCTGCTCGGGACACGGCTTCAAGTTCGCGCCGGCCCTCGGCGAGGTGCTGGCCGATCTGGTGCTCGGCACGGCGCCGGCGTTCGACCTCACGCCGTTCCAGCGCACCCGGCTCGGCGGCGCGCGGGAGTAGCGGAACACCCCGGGGCGTGCATCTTCGGAGGCGCCCCCTCCTCGGAGCCCCAATGCCCGTCATCTCCCGTCTGCGCGCCAGCAGCGCGCTCGTCCTCGTGGGCGTCCTCGCGGCGCTCCCCACCCAAGGCGCGCGACGCACCGTCACCGTCGAGGAAGGCACCTCGATGAGCGTCACCGCGTCGCCCGACGGCCGCACCCTCGCGATTGATCTGCAGGGCGCGATCTGGACCCTTCCCGTCGACGGGGGGACCGCGACGCGACTCACCGACGTCGAATACGATGCACGGCAACCGCACTGGACCCCCGACGGCCGCGCGATCGTCTTCCAGGGCTACGACGAGGACGGCTTCGCGCTCTGGATGGTGTCGCGCGAGGGCGGCCCGATGCGCCGCCTCACCTGGGGCCCGTACGATGACCGCGAACCGGTCGTCTCGCCCGACGGCCGGTTCATCGCCTTCAGCTCCGACCGCTCGGGGAACACCGACCTCTGGACACTCGAGCTCGCCACCGGCACGCTGCGCCAGGTGACGCGCGATGCGGGCGAGGACTACCTCCCAAGCTTCTCCCCCGATGGCCGCGAACTCGCCTTCATCGGGACGCGCAACGGCGCGCTGGGCGTGCAGGCGATCACCCTCGCGACGGGCGTGGAGCGCACGCTCTCCACCGGCGGCGCGCGCGTCGATGCCGTCTCGTGGGGCCCAGGCGGCGTGGTGCACGTCGAGGGGACGGCGACCGCGAGCCGCCTGATGCGCGGCGCCGTCGCGCTCAGCGGCGACGCGAACGTCTTCCCCTTCCGCACCGGCTGGCTCGGCCCGGACGAGATCGTCTACGTCGCCGACGGCCGCATCCGGCGGCAGCGCATCGGCGGCGATGCCTCCAGTGGCTCCTCAGGTGGCGCCGCGACCACCGCGCGCGAGATCCCCTTCCGCGCCACGCTCGACGTCACACGGCCCACGTACACGGCGCGTCGGCGCGACGTCGCGAGCCGCACCCCGCAGCCGGCACGCGGGATCGTCGGGCCGGTGATCTCCCCGAACGGGTCGCAGATCGCCTTCATCGCGCTCGGCGACCTCTACCTGATGCCGCGCGGCGGTGTCCCTCGCAACATCACGCGCGACGCCGCCCTCGACGCCGATCCCGCGTGGTCCCCCGACGGCCGCTACCTCGCGTGGGCGAGCGACCGCGCGGGCGACGCCCTCCTCGACCTCTGGATCCTCGACACGCGTGACGGTTCGATGCGCCGCCTCACCACCGAGCCGACCTCGGCGATGAGCCCCGCGTGGTCCCCGGATGGTACGCGCCTCGCCTTCCTCGATGTCGACGGCATCTGGCGCGCCGCGAGCGTCGCGATGGTCGACGTCGCAAGCGGCCGCGTGACGAAGCTGCATGAGCAGCTCTTCGGCCCGGGCGCCCCCGCCTGGACCCCCGACGGGCGCCGCGTCCTCATCACGGCCCTCAAGCGGTACGCGTCGCGCTTCCGCGAGGGGACCAACCAGCTCCTCTCGATCGCCACCGACGGCGGCGCTCCGGTCTGGCACGTGCCGGTCGAGCACCTCTCGGTCGACTCGCGCGTCGGCGCCGGTCCGGCGATCTCGCCGGACCGCACGACGATCGCGCTCGTCTACGAGGCGCGTTGGGCCGACCGCCGCAGCCGCGTGTGGACGGTCGCGCCGGGCGACAGGGCCGCGCCGCCCCGCCTGCTGTTCGACCGATCCTACGAGGACGTGTACTCGGACCCGGGGTCGCCCCTCAGCCGCCGCACCTCGAGGGGGACGTACGTCCTCGCCCGCGTCGACGGCGGCCGGCAGCTGCTGATGGCCGGCAGCGGCGCGGCCGAGGGGGGCAACCGGCCGTTCCTCGACCTCGTGGGCCGCGAC